>NZ_JBHWES010000002.1:301096-367516 GCF_042734105.1 Streptomyces sp. NPDC059679
TCCGCCCTAGCGGCGGCCTGCCGCTTAGCGCCTGCTGCGATTGGGGGCAGCCATGACGGGATCGCAGGCGGCCGGCAGCGTCGGCATGTCGCAGCCCAAGATCTCCAAGCTGGAGAACGGCCGGCTGTTGCCTTCGGTCGAGGACGTACGGACCCTGCTGACGCTCTACCGGGCGGAAGCGGCCCAGCGGGACGACCTGCTGGACCTCACGGCGCGGCTGCACACAACCGTCGAGAGCAACCGGACGATCCTTCACCGGGGCGCGGCCAGACAGCAGATGCAGATCGCCCAAGTCGAGGCCGAGGCAGTCAGCTTGAGGTACTTCTCACCCATCGCCGTGCCCGGTCTGCTGCAAACCGCCGAATACGCGCGGCGCGTCTTCGCCCTTGACCTGTCGGGCACAGAGCTGACCTCGGCCGTCGCAGCCCGACAACAACGCCAGCAAGCCCTGTACAAGACGGAGAAGAAATTTACGTTCGTCCTCACGGAAGCGGTGCTGCGCTGGGGGTTCTGCCCGGAGGAGGTCATGGCCGCACAGATCGGTCACCTCACCTCCATTGCCACGCTGACCAATGTGAAGATCGGCCTGATCCCGTTCGCCTCACGCCCCAAGGATCTTCCCCTGCACGGCTACCAGATCTTCGACGACCGTCTGGCCACCATCAGCCTGGAGCACGCGACGGTCAGCGTGACCGAGCCCCGCGACATCGCCACCTACCTCACGTTGTTCTCCACGATGTCGGAGGCAGCCGAATTCGGCGAAGCGGCTCGGGCCCGTATTGCCGCCATAGGCCGCGAGTATCAGTCTTGACCGTAGCCGTCGAACCGCCCCGCCTTGACTGCGGCGAGGAAGGGTCCGAGCCGGGCCGGGGCGGCGGTGAGAATCACGTGGGGGTCGTCACTCTCGCGTATGAGTATGCGGCCGTCGTGCTGAGCGAGCTCAATGCAATTGGCCCCCTCCCCTTCCGAGAACGAGGACTTCTTCCATATGGGTATGACGGACATGCCAGGACTCTCACATTTCTTGCGCGATGCCGCGAATAGTCTCCCGCGATGCACGGATGCCCAGTGAGACACCTGCGAGGACATCGTAGATCGCCCGGTACTTGGCGAGTTGGGCCTCCGCGTCCAGAAACGCACTTCCGTAGGCGGTATCGACCGTCGCGGTGTCCAGGCTGGGGACGACCCCACCCGCGTACAGGAGATTCTGCGCCGACCCGATGAACTTCTCTGAGGCGAACGGGATCACGCGCAACGTCACGGCAGGCCACTCGGACACCTCCAGCAGGTATTCCAACTGAGCCTTCACCACCTTCCGGCCGCCACTGCACATGCGCAAGGCCGCCTCGTGGATGATGCCGTCGAACGTCGGCGGAGATGCACGTTCGAAGATCAGACGCCGCCTGATCCGGTGCTCTACCCGAGCCTCGATCTCGCTCTCAGGGAGCGGCGGGATGACCGACTCGAAGAGGGAGCGCGCATAGTCCTCGGTCTGGAAGATGCCGGGAATCGTGAGTGCCTGGATGGAGTGGAAGTACGTGGCATGGTGCTCGAGCTCCGCGAGATCGAGGAATGACGGCGGCAGAACACCTCGATACTCCTCCCACCAGCCCTTGCCACGCTCCTCAGCCATCGCACACAGCACGTCCACCAATGTCTCGTCAGCGGCGGAGTAGAACGCCGCAAGGCGTCGGACTCGTTCGGCGCTGACACCCCAGCGCCCCGACTCCACGTGGCTGATCTTTGCCTGGTTGCCCCCGATCATCTCCGCCGCCGCGCGGGCGGGCAACCCGGCCGCCTCGCGAAGCTTCCGCAGTTCCGATCCCAACCGCGCCTGACGGACGGTGGGGTTGCTTCTGGCTGGCATCGCTACCTCTCATCAATCGGCCTGCGTGCGAAGCAGTGTGGCGCGCCACCGTCGCGCGGATCCACTTCGTGTCACCCACAGGCGTGAAGCATCCGCATCAAGCTTGTGCCGCGTCAGATCTTCGCCCTACGGTCGCGTCGCAAATGAACGCTCAACCCTCCGCACACGCCGGGAGACGCAATGAGCACAGCCGCATTGGACAGAGCCCCACGCATCGACGCCCACCCAGCCCAGATTTACCACCTCACCACCCCGAACTGCCCGACCAGCCCAAAGGTGGTCCGCGATCTCCTCGCATCACTCTTGCTCGTCACGGGACATCCCGACCTGGTCGACGCCGCACAGGTCTGCGCCTCGGACGTGGTGACCAATGTGGTACAGCACACCAAGGTGCCGGACATGCACATCGATGTGACCATCCAGGACGACCGCGTGATCGTCGGCGTACGAGACGACGATCCCTGCGGGCATCCCGAGATCCGTCAAGCAAGCATCAAAGATGAGACTCGACGCGGCCTACAACTCGTGGACCACCTCTCCTACGCCTGGGACGTGGCATGGACAGGCGCGGACGGCAACCAGACGGGGAAGCGGGTGTGGTTCGAGCTCCGCGAGCCAGGACTCCGCGTGTGAGGCTCACCGCGCCGGACGACGTACGGCCCTGTCGGCCTGACCCGCGCTCAGCTCCGGACAGCCAGCTGCCGTGCCGCCGCCTCCACCGTCTGCGCCAGCAGCACGGCGATGGTCATGGGGCCGACCCCGCCCGGGACGGGCGTGATCAGGCTCGCCCGCTCCCGCGCGGTCTCGAAGTCGACGTCCCCGACATTGCCGGGGTTGTACCCCGCGTCGATCACCACGGCTCCCGGCTTCACATCGGCCCCGGCGATGAACCGCGGACGGCCGACCGCGGCCACCAGTACATCGGCCTCCCGCACGATCGCCGACAGATCGGCGGTGCGCGAGTGGCAGTACGTGACCGTGGCGTCCCGGCCGAGCAGCAGCATCCCGGCGGGCTTGCCCAGAATGGCGCTGCGCCCCACGACGACCGCGTGCTTGCCCACGAGGTCGACGTCGTACTCGTCCAGCAGCCGCATGATGCCGCCGGGGGTGCAGGACGCGAAGCCGGGCAGGCCGAAGGCCATGGCCGCGAAGGAGTGCATGGTGACGCCGTCGACGTCCTTCTCCGGGGCGATCGCCTCGAAGGCGGCGCGCTCGTCGATATGAGGTCCCACGGGATGCTGCAGGAGGATCCCGTGCACCCCCGGGTCCTGGGACAGCGCGGTGACGGTGTCGACGAGGACGCCGGTGCTCACCGACGCAGGCAGGGCCACCTGCCGTGACTCGATCCCCGCCTTCCGACACCTGGCACGCTTCATCCGGACATAGGTCACCGAGGCCGAGTCTTCCCCGACCAGGACGGTGGCCAGACAGGGCGCCGTCCCGGTGCGCCGTGCGATGTCCGCGGCGGCCTTCGCGGTGTCCTCGATGATGCGACCGGCCAGGCCGGTGCCGTCCATCAGGCGAGCTGTTCGGGTCCGGTCCATACGCCACTCCTGAGGCACTCACATGAGTCGCCCAGGCGCGCGGCATCGACAACCGGTGTCAGACCGCTCCCCGGTGGTGCTCCACCTCAGCGCCAGTCACGGCCCGCGTCCACCGTAAGGGAGGGACGCCGCTCGGCGGCGGACGATGGCCGGTCCCCGGGGCGGCTAGCATCACCCGCACCGGATCCGACGAACGGAGTTCACCCGTGCGTAACCCGCGCGTTGGCGTCGCCATCCTGACCATGGGCACTCGGCCCGCCGAACTGACCGCCCTGCTCGCTTCGGTCGCCAAGCAGGACACCCCCGCGGCGCGGGTGGTGGTCGTCGGCAACGGCTCGCCGCTGCCGCTTCTCCCCGACGGGGTGACCGGTGTCGAACTGCCGGAGAACCTGGGCATCGCCGGCGGCCGGAACGCCGCCCTGGCCCGGCTGAAGGAGTTCGGGGATGTCGATGTGGTGGTGGACTTGGACGACGACGGGCTGCTGATCAGCACGGACGTCTTCACCCGGCTGGTGGAGCTGTACGAGTCCGACCCGCGGTTGGGCATCGTGAGCTTCCGCATCGCCGACGAGCGGGGCCGCACCCAGCGCCGCCACGTCCCCCGTCTGCGTAGCTCGGATCCGATGCGCGGCGGGTGGGTGACCACGTTCCTCGGCGGCGGCCACGGCCTGTCCATGCGGATGCTGGAGGAAATCGGCGGCTGGCCCGAGCCGTTCTTCTACGCCCACGAGGAGACCGACCTGTCCTGGCGGGCCCTGGACGCGGGCTGGAAGGTGCTCTACGAGCCGGACTTGGTGCTCCAGCATCCGTGGACATCGCCGACCCGGCACGCGGTCTTCTACCGTATGGTCGCCCGCAACCGGGTCTGGCTGGCCAAACGGCACCTTCCCGCCCTCCTCGTCCCCGTATACCTGGGAACCTGGACCGCGCTGACCATGGTCCGCACCAGGTCGGCGGCCGGTTTGCGGGCGTGGTTCGGCGGCTTCGCCGAGGGCCTGCGCACCCCGTGCCCACCGCGTCGACCGATGCGGTGGGCCACCGTATGGCGGATGACCCGGCTGGGCCGACCGCCGGTCATCTGATCAAGCGGGCAGCCGCTGGAGCACCAGCGTCCGGTAGCGGTCGGCCACCTCCGCCAGAACCTCCGCGCCGTCCCGCGCCCATAGGGCCGGGTTGAAGATCTCCACCTCGATCGGTCCGTCGAAGCCCGTCGCGTCGACGCGCTCGCGGAACCAGCGGAAGTCGACGGCGCCGTCGCCGAGTTGGCCGCGGCCCAGGAGGACGCCTTCCGGGAGGGGGGTGATCCAGTCGGCGAGCTGGAAGGAGGCGAGGCGGCCGCCGGCGCCCGCGCGGGCGATTTGGTCCGCCACCGTGTCGTCCCACCACAGGTGGTACGTGTCGACGACGACGCCCACCTGGTCCGCCGGGAAGCGCTCGGCCAGGTCGAGGGCCTGGGCGAGGGTGGAGACGACGCAGCGGTCGGAGGCGTACATGGGGTGCAGCGGTTCGATGGCCAGGCGGACGCCGTGGTCGGCGGCGTAGGGGGCGAGTTCGGCGAGGGCGTCGGCGATGCGCTCGCGGGCGGCGAACAGGTCGCGGCTGCCGGGTGGGAGGCCGCCGGAGACCAGGATGAGGGTGTCGGTGCCGAGGGTGGCGGCCTCGTCGATGGCGGCGCGGTTGTCGGCGAGGGCGGCGGCGCGTTCGTCCGGGTCGATGGCGGTGAAGAAGCCGCCCCGGCACAGGGAGGTGACGGCCAGGCCCGCGTCGCGGATCAGCCTCGCGGCCGCCTCCACGCCGTACTCCTGCACCGGCGCGCGCCACAGGCCGACGCCCGGGACGCCCGCCTTGACGCAGCCCTCCGCCAGTTCGGGCAGCGACCACTGCTTGATCGTTTCCTGGTTGAGGCTCAGGCGGGTCAGGTCGCCGCTCACACCGGTCATTGCGTCACTCCGTACACCGTCAGCAGGGCCTTCATCCTCGACTCCGCGAGGCCCGGGTCCGGGAACAGGCCGAGGCCGTCGGCCAGTTCGTACGCCCGCGCCAGGTGCGGCAGCGAGCGGGACGACTGCTGGCCGCCGACCATCGTGAAGTGCGGCTGGTGGCCGGCCAGCCAGGCCAGGAAGACGACGCCCGTCTTGTAGAAGCGGGTCGGGGCCTGGAAGAGGTGGCGGGACAGCTCGACCGTGGGGTCGAGCAGGCCGCGGAAGGCCGCCGTATCGCCGGTGTCAAGCCTGCGCACCGCCTCGGCGGCCAGCGGCCCCAGCGGGTCGAAGATGCCGAGCAGGGCGTGGCTGAAGCCGTGGTCGTCGCCCGCGATCAGTTCGGGGTAGTTGAAGTCGTCGCCCGTGTAGCAGCGGACGCCGTCCGGGAGGAGGCGGCGCAGCTCGATTTCACGCTGGGCGTCGAGGAGGGAGACCTTGATGCCGTCGACCTTGTCGGGGTGGGCGGCGATGACGTCGAGGAAGGTGCGGGTGGCGGCGTCCAGGTCGGTGGCGCCCCAGTAGCCTTCGAGCGCCGGGTCGAACATGGGGCCGAGCCAGTGCAGGACGACCGGTTCGGCGGCCTGGCGCAGCAGATGGCCGTAGACCTCGAGGTAGTCGTCGGGGTTCTTGGCCACGGCGGTCAGGGCGCGGGAGGCCATGAGGATGGCCTGGGCGCCCGCCGTCTCGACGACCTCCAGCTGCTCCTCGTACGCGGCCCTGACCTCGTCGAGGCTGTACGGGTAGCCGAGCTCGGTGACCGGCAGCTGGTCGGTGCCGACGCCGCAGGCGATGCGGCCGCCGACCGCCTTGGCCTCGGCGGCCGAGCGGCGGATCAGCTCGGCGGCGCCGGCCCAGTCCAGGCCCATGCCGCGCTGGGCGGTGTCCATGGCCTCGGCGACGCCGAGACCGTGGGACCACAGGTGGCGGCGGAAGGCGAGGGTGGCGTCCCAGTCGACGGCGGCGGGGCTGTCGGGGGTCACATCGGCGTACGGGTCGGCGACGACGTGGGCGGCGGAGAAGACCGTACGGGAGGCGAGCGGCGCACCGCCGGGGGCGAAGGCCGCGGGTTCGGTGCGGGGTTCGTACGGGCGGGTGGCGCCGCCCTCGGCGGGGAGGTGGATGGTCACAGGCTCAGCTCCGGTACGTCCAGGCGGCGGCCCTCCGCCGACGACTTGAGGCCCAGCTCGGCGAGTTGCACGCCGCGCGCGCCGGCCAGCAGGTCCCAGTGCCAGGGCTCGTCGAGGGCGACGTGGCGCAGGAACAGCTCCCACTGTGCCTTGAAGCCGTTGTCGAACTCCTCGTTGTCCGGGACCTCCTGCCACTGGTCGCGGAAGCTCTCGGTGAGCGGGATGTCGGGGTTCCAGACCGGCTTGGGGGTGGCGGAGCGGTGCTGGGCGCGGCAGCGGCGCAGCCCCGCGACGGCCGAGCCCTCGGTGCCGTCGACCTGGAACTCGACCAGTTCGTCGCGGTTGACGCGGACCGCCCAGGAGGAGTTGATCTGCGCGACGGCGCCGCCTTCGAGCTGGAAGATGCCATAGGCCGCGTCGTCGGCGGTGGCGTCGTACGGCTTGCCCTGCTCGTCCCAGCGGGTGGGGATGTGGGTGGTGACATGTGCCTGGACGGTCCGTACGGCGCCGAAGAGCTCGTGCAGCACGTACTCCCAGTGCGGGAACATGTCGACGACGATGCCGCCGCCGTCCTCGGCGCGGTAGTTCCAGGAGGGCCGCTGGGCGCTCTGCCAGTCGCCCTCGAAGACCCAGTAGCCGAACTCGCCGCGCACCGAGAGGATCTTGCCGAAGAAGCCGCCGTCGATGAGGCGCTTCAGCTTGAGCAGGCCGGGGAGGAAGATCTTGTCCTGGACCACGCCGTGCTTGACGCCGGCCGCGTCGGCGAGCCGGGCCAGCTCCAGGGCGCCGGCCAGGCCGGTGGCGGTGGGCTTCTCGGTGTAGATGTGCTTGCCGGCCGCGATGGCCTTCTTGATGGCCTCTTCGCGGGCGGCGGTGACCTGGGCGTCGAAGTAGATGTCGATCGAGTCGTCGGCGAGGACGGCGTCGACGTCGGTGGACCAGTGGTCCAGGCCGTGGCGCTCGGCCAGGGCCTTGAGGGCGTGGTCCCGGCGGCCGACGAGGACCGGCTCGGGCCACAGCACGGTGCCGTCGCCGAGGTCGAGGCCGCCTTGTTCGCGGATGGCGAGGAGGGAGCGGACGAGGTGCTGACGGTAGCCCATGCGCCCCGTCACACCGTTCATGGCGATCCGCACTGTCTTGCGTGTCACGGTTTTCTTCTCCTCACCGAGGTCCTCTTCAGACGTCGCCAGGGTCATAGCAAGCGCTTTCTATACGCTAGCCGCCCCGGCCCGCCCATGTCCACAGAGAGAAGGGGTCGGAGAGCGGACACGGGGCGGTCGGTGCGTCAGCGCAGTGTCAGGCGGTAGTTGAGCGGCGCGCGCCCCGTGATCAGCACGCGGATACCGGAGACATTGAGGCTGCCGGCCATCCAGCTGTAGCGCTCCCCCGCGTCCACGGTGGCCGGCTGACGCGGGCCGCTGCCGTTGCCCGGCCCGAAGGTGATCACGTCATCGCCCACCGTGTACGTCCCGTACCCCTTCACCAGCTGGTACGTATCCGCCTGGCCGGCGACCGGCTCCACGCCGCCGAGCGTGCCGCCGGGACGGAAGCACAGCTCCAGGGCGAGCGGGACCTCGGAGGGGCCGACCGAGAAGTCCAGGTCCCAGCCGCCGCCCGACTCCCTCAGCCGCACCTCCGTACGCAGGGTGCGCCACTGTTTGGGCCGGTACGGGAAGTCCATCGCGGACCAGAACCGGCCGTCGTCGGTCAGCGGGTACAGCCCGTCGGCGCGCCGGTGCTGCGGCGGCAGCGGCAGGTGGAACGCGGCCCGGACCTCCGCCGACAGCCGCCAGCCGTCGGACGTGCGCACCAGGTCCTCGGCCCGGAAGTGGCCGGTGGAGAAGAACTGCGGGGACAGCCGCAGCGAGTCCAGGATCGCCCCGCCCTTGCGCCACTTGAGGAAGGTCGGGTTGGTGGAAAGACCGGAGGAGATGGCGTGTACGTCGGGGAAGTCGGTCCCGCCGAAGATCGAGGTACGGGTGGCGCCCCGGCCGATCCTGACCAGGCCGCACTCCTTGTCGTGGAAGGTGAACTCAGCCACGGCCTCGGTGGCCTTGGGCAGCGGTGCGGCCAGCTCCGGGTGGTCGAGCACCTCGGCGAGGAAGTCGCCGAGCGGGGTCTCGTCGAAGGTCTGGTCCGCCCCGCGCCGCTGGATGGTCTCCGCGACGGCCGCGAACCGCCCGTCCTTGTCCCGGAGCGCCAGGGCGCGGTACTGGAGCCAGTACTCGGACACATGCTTCGTCGTCTTCTGGTCCTGGCGGCGCGAATGCACCGTCTCCACCTCGCCGTTCGGCTCGATGAGGTGGAGTGTCGCCTCGAGGTTGCGGCGTACGCACGCGTACAGCTCGGGCCGGTCGGTCAGCCGCGCGAGCGTCAGCAGGGACGGGTTGGTGACGATCGGCGCGTACGTGGCGCTGCGCTCGCTGTACTGGCCGGCCGGGTACTGGTCGATGCCCTCGGCGAGCCAGGCGTCGATACGCCGGGTGTAGCTCTCGTCCGGCCAGAAGGAGTTGACGCGGGCGAGGGCGGCGCAGATCTTCCAGCGGTGGTTGGGGGTGTGCACCCCGCCGTCGGCCAGGCCCTTGCCCGCCTTGAGCAGGATCTTCTTGAGGGTGGCCCGGATGGACCGCGTGGAGGTGTCGTCGTCCTCCTCCAGCAGCCCGTACGTCAGCCCCAGGTCGACGATCGAGAAGCCGGTGTCCGGCGGGGAGTGGACCGCGCCCTGGTCGTAGAGGCCGTCGTCGAACTGCGCGGCGGCCAGCGCGTCGGCCAGTTCGGTCATCGGCGCGATGAGCGCGGCGTCGTGGTGGTGGCCGGCGTCGGCCCATACGTGCACCGAGGCCAGCAGGCGCAGGCTGCGGGCGGCCCAGCGGGCCTTGCCCTGGTTGGTCAGCTCGGCGATGGCGGCGGCGCGGCCGTCCAGGACCTCGGCCACCCGGCCGTCGGCCGCCTTGGTGAGGACGGCCAGGAACTCCTTGTCGACATCCGTGGCCCGGCCCGGTGCTGCCGCGGCGGACTCGGGCGCGGCGGCGAGCAGCCCGCCGACGGCGGCGGTCCCGGCGAGGAAGTGGCGGCGGTGCAGGGTCATCTGTGGTGCTCCGTGGTGGTTCGGGGACGCTCAGAGGTGGCCGTTCCGGCCGCGGAGTGCTCGACGGCCCGCGCGGCGAGCGCGAGGGGGCCGGGCACGAGGACGACCAGCGGCGGGTAGGCCCAGGCGCAGACGGCGGCGGTGGCCACGGCCAGCAGCAGGACGGCGCTCCCGCGCGGCGCACGCACCGTCTCGTACGCCGCCGTACGCGCCGCCTCCCGCCAGCTGGTGGCCGACTCCGGGCGGGCACAGGCGCGCAACAGGACCACGGCCAGCAGGGCGCCCGCGGCCAGCAGGGCGGGGCGGAAGACCGCCGCGCCCGGCAGCCCGGCCCCGGCCAGCAGCGCGTTGAACAGCAGCAGCGCGCCGCCCGCCACGACGGCCGCCCCGGCCAGCAGATCGCCGGTGCGCAGCCGGGCCCGCAGGGCCCGGACGTAGCCCGGGACGGTGATGGTCTCGTCGTGGCGGACCCGCCGGTCGAGGGCGGCGCAGGCGGTGGACATGGCGGCGGGCGCGGTGAGCACCGGCAGAGCGGCGACGGTGGTCACCAGGCCCAGCAGCAGTACGTCGGAGAAGAGGGCGAAGCGGGGGCCGACCAGCTCCCCCGGTTCCCGGGTGGTGGCGTGGGGCATGGCGGCTCAGCCCTTCAGTCCGGAGTTGGCCATGCCCTCCACCAGGAAGCGCTGGAAGGCGAGGAAGAACAGCACGATCGGCAGCAGCGCGAAGACCGACATGGCGAACATCGGGCCGAAGGCCGACTGGCTGGAGGCGTCCACGAAGGACCGCAGGGCCAGGGTGAGGGTGAACTTCTCCGGTTCGAAGAGGTAGATGAGCTGGGTGAAGAAGTCGTTCCAGGTCCAGATGAAGGTGAAGATCGCGGTGGTGATCAGGGCGGGCCTGGTCAGCGGCAGGATGACGCTGAAGAAGGAGCGGAACGGCCCGCAGCCGTCGATCCGCGCCGCCTCATCCAGCTCGCGCGGCAGCGAGCGCATGAACTGGACGATGAGGAAGACGAAGAAGGCGTCGGTGGCCAGGAACTTCGGCAGGATCATCGGCCAGTAGGTGTTCACCATGCCGAGCTGGTTGAAGACGATGTACTGCGGGATCAGCACCGCGTGGTGCGGCAGCATGATCGTCGCGATCATGAAGGCGAACAGCGGGCCGCGCATCTTGAACCGCAGCCGCGCGAAGGCGTACGCGGCGAGCGAGCAGCTGATGACGTTGCCGAGCACCGCGCCGCCCGCGATGAGCAGCGAGTTCCACAGCAGCCGGCCGACGC
The DNA here is from genome assembly GCF_042734105.1 of Streptomyces sp. NPDC059679. Classification (NCBI taxonomy): domain Bacteria; kingdom Bacillati; phylum Actinomycetota; class Actinomycetes; order Kitasatosporales; family Streptomycetaceae; genus Streptomyces; species Streptomyces sp. NPDC059679. The sequence goes on from NZ_JBHWES010000002.1 coordinate 311,984, forward strand.
TGACCTCGTTCACACCGTCCAGCGCGGTGGAGTAGTTGCTCCACTCCAGATGGCTGGGGAGCAGCTTGAGGCTGGCGATCACCTCATCGGCCGGTTTGAAGGAGGTCGCGACCAGCCAGGCCAGCGGGTAGAGCATCACCAGCAGTACGCCGATCAGCACGACGTGCAGGGCGATCCGGGCGGGGCGCGGGCGGCGGCGGGCTGTGGCGCCCGTCGTCACCGCGTGGGTGGTGTCCACGGTGGTCATCGGGCCTCCTCGTTGTCGTCGTTGGCGTAGAAGACCCAGGAGCGGGAGGTGCGGAACAGCACCGCGGTGACGATGCCGATGGCCGCCAGCAGCACCCAGGCCATGGCCGAGGCGTAGCCCATATGGGAGGCGGTGAAGCCGCGGTCGTAGAGGTAGAGCGTGTAGAAGAGCGTGGAGTCCGCGGGCCCGCCCTTGCCGCCGCTGACCGCGAAGGCCGGGGTGAAGACCTGGAACGCCTGGATGGTCTGCAGCACCAGGTTGAAGAAGAGCACCGGGGACAGCATCGGCAGGGTGATGGAGCGGAACTGCCGCCACCATCCGGCCCCGTCCATGGCCGCCGCCTCGTAGAGCTCGCCGGGTATCTGCTGCAGCCCGGCCAGGAAGATCACCATGGGGGCGCCGAACTGCCACACGGTCAGCAGCGCGACGGCCAGCAGCGCCCAGCCCGGCTTGTTGATCCAGCCGCCGATGTCCAGGCCGAACCAGGACAGCATGTTGTCCACGGTGCCGCCGTCGTTGAAGACCGCCCGCCAGACCAGGGCGATGCTCATGGACGCGCCGAGCAGCGAGGGGGCGTAGAAGGCGGAGCGGTAGAAGCCCTTGCCGCGTTTGACCGACTTGAGCGCCAGCGCGACCGCGAGGGCCAGCGCCAGCTGCAGCGGAACCGCGATCACGACATAGGTGAGGGTCGAGGTCACCGACCGCCAGTAGCGGGGGTCCTCGGTGAACATCTGGACGTAGTTGCGGAAGCCGACCCAGCTGGGGTCGTTGAACATGTCGTAGTTGGTGAACGACAGATACAGCGAGACGGCCATGGGCAGCAGCGTCAGCACACTGGCGCCGAGCACCCACGGGGACAGGAACACCCAGGCGGCGCCCTGGCGCTCGCGCTTCGGGGGGCGCTTGCCGGACCGGCCGGCGCTCGCCGGAGCCGGCTGGGGGCGGGTCGCGGTCGCGGTCATTGCCTCAGCTCCGCCTTCGCCTCGGTGACAAAGTCCTCCGCCGCCTCACGCGGCGACATCTGCTCGAACGACACCTGGTCGTAGTCGCGGCTGAAGGTGGTCTGCAGCGATGCGTCGCCCTTGGGCGGCGCGGGCGGCGGATCCTTGAGCTTGCCCTCGAACTGCTTCTGGTACGACGAGACCACCACGTCGAACCCCTCCAGCTTGGGCGCCACGACCTTGCGGATGGAGTCGTTGGCCGGGATGCCGCGGGAGTTGCCGAGGATGGCGCCCGCATCGGGGTCGTTCAGCAGGAAGTCGATGAACCGGGCGGCCTCCTTGGGGTGGCCGGTTTTCGCGGACGCCCCGAAGAACATCGACGGCTTGAAGTACTGGCCGGGCGTGCCGTTCTCGCCCGACGGCATCGGCGCGAGTTTCACGCTCTCCCCGACGATCGCCAGATAGCCGCTGGCGGGGGCGTCCCAGTTGAAGTCCGAGACGGCCTTCAGCCGGCCGAAGGGGGTGTTCTCCACCGAGCCGTCCATCTGGGTGGTCTGCTCGGCGGAGCTGACCGCGCCCTGCTTGCGCAGCTTGCTGCACCACTCCCAGTAGCGCGCCAGATCGTCCGCCGTGAAGCCGAGCTTGTAGTCGTCGGTGTAGAGGACCTTGCCCTGGCCGCGCAGCCAGATCTCGAAGACGTCCTCGCTCTGGCCCGGGTCGGTGCTGCCCGCCCGTCCCCCCGTGGCCTTGGACTTGGACAGCTTGAGCATCGCGTCCGCCCAGTCGTCCCAGGTCCAGCCGACCTTGGGCTCGGGCACCCCGGCCTTGCGCCACAGGGCCGAGTCGTACACCACGGTCTCCGAGCCGCGCGCCACCGGGATCGCGTACTGCTTGTCGTTCACGACGCCGGTGGCCAGCAGCCCCTTGTCCATCTCGGCGGTACGCAACTCCTTGTGTTCGCCCAGGTCGAGCAGGACACCGCCGTCCGCGTACTGGTTGATCATGCGGTAGTCCAGCTGCATCACATCGGGCGCGTCGCCGCCCGCCGCCTGGGTGGCGAGCTTCTGCTTGTACGCGTCGAAGCCCGCGAAGTTGGTGCTGATGTGGATGCCCGGGTTCTTCTTCTCGAAGAGCTTGATGGCGTCTTCCGTGCGGGCCGCCCGGTCCGGGTTGCCCCACCAGGTGAAGCGCAGGGTGACCTTGCCGCCCGAGCCGCCGCCTTCACCTCCGCCGCAACCGGTGAGGGTCGCGCAGAGGGTGAAGGCGAGGGCCAGGGCGCAGGACACCTTTGTCCTGATTCGAAGCATGCTGTGGCCAGCCTCCCTTCTGATCTTTCCGAAACGTGGTGGCCAGCGATCAGCGCTGGGACAGGGGTCAGGTCACTCGCCGTAGTACGGCAGCGTGACGCCGGGGAGTTCGTACTCGTCGCGGCGGCCGCACATGCCGTAGCCGCCCTGCCGGGTGGGCCCGGACGCGCGGACGCGGGCGCGGGCCAGATGGGCCGGGTCGCCCGCCGCGAGGGAGGCCAGATGGTCGCCGGTGCGCTGCGCGGCGGCGAGCGCGCCGTCGCGCCAACGGGGCTCCCAGTCCGCCACCTTGGGCCCGACCAGCCGCACCGCGGCCTGGTGGAAGGCGCGCAGCGGGCCGTCGTCGCCCTTCTCCAGGGCCTCGCGCAGCTCCAGATAGCCGGTGACCGCCAGATCGCGGCGGCGCCGGGCCGCGGCGTCGGCCTCGGGCCCCTCCTTGGCGGGCAGCGTGGCGGCCGCGGTGTACGCCTCGGCGTCGGCCAGGACCTCGGAGGGGAAGGTGAACACGGCGTCGCCCGCCTCGGGCAGCCCGCTGTTCTGCATCAGCACGGTCACCTTCAGCCCGCCGCCCTGCACCATGCGGTGCACCGTGCCGGGCGAGAACCACACCACCGCGCCCGGCTCCAGCGGTGTCTCGACGTAACCGTCCTCGACGGTCAATGTCTGGACGGCGCCGCGCCCGCCGGTGACCACATACGCCTCGGTGCAGGCCAGATGGAGGTGCGGGCTGCCGCCGCACACCCCGTCGGCGGCCTCCCATTCGTACGCGCTGATGTGGGAAAGACCCACCCCGCCCGGCAGCGGATCGGTGATCCCGGTCATCTTCCGCTCACCACCCGTGGGACTTGAGGTAGGTCTCGGCGCGGTCCCGGTCCCAGGCGCCGTCCGCGATCACCACGCGGTAGCGGTACGCGAAGCTCTCGCCCGGCGGCAGCGCGAACTCCTCGAAGAACGCCCAGGAGAAGGCGACCGAGGGAATGGGCTCGGAGCGTACGAACCAGTGGGAGGCGTGAATGGCTCCCCCATCCTGTGACAGGTTCTGAGGGGCGTGGGAGAACAGCATGGTGGAGTGGCCGTCCACATCGTCGTGCTCGGCGGTGATGGCGATCCAGGGCGCCTCGGCGGCCGGGGTGCCCATCAGGTCGGACGCGCCCTGCTCGCCCTCGCCGCCGCGCCCGCCGGGGCCGAACACATCGCCGCCGGTGAAGTCGCGGGGGCCGCGCCAGTTCAGCCCGGTGTAGCCGGCCATCTCACGGCCCGCGGTGGTCGGGGAGCCGAAGCGCAGCTCCTCTCCGCGGACGTTGGTGAGGCGGATCGACCAGTCGATGGCCCAGGTGCCCTCGGCGGGCTCCACGGAGTGCACCTCGACGGTGCGCAGCTCCTGCGCCCACTCCTGGCCGCCGCTGTGCTGTTCAGAAGGATGGGCCACCCACGTCAGGTTCTCGGTGAAGCGCAGCCGGTCGTCGGTGACGGTGAACTCCTCGAAACCGTCATGGCGCATCGAGCCGACGCGCTCCTCGACCCGCTGGTAGCCCTGCTCCGGGCCGAGGTAGCTGTTGCCGCCCCAGAAGTTCTGCCCGGACAGATGGCTCGCGGTCATCTGCAGGCCCTTGTGCCAGCGGTGGTCGTTGGGCCGGTAGCCGGAGACCACATTGCCGGCCAGGGTGCGCAGCGGGTGGGTGTAGGGCTTCAGCGATTCGAACGGGTCGGCGTCCGGCTTGTAGACGTAGGCCAGCAGCTCGACGCCCCCGGAGGCGACCGTGACGCTCTCGCCGTGGGTGTGCGTGACGGTGATCGGCTCGGTCATGCTCAGTTCTCCTTGGCGGGTGCCCAGTCGGGGTGGTTGCCGTGCATGGCGTCGTAGTACGGGTCGCCGGGGGCGATCTCGCCGGCGTGAACGGGCCGTCCGGTGAAGGCCGACTTGTACAGCGCGGCCAGGAACTCCATGGTGCGGCGGGCGTCCGGGCCGCTGCCCGGGGGCCGTACCCCGTCCCGTATCGCGTCGAGCACCACGGCCAGCTGGGCGGTGTGCGAGCTGGGCAGCTCGGCGGCGGGGCTGCGCCAGTGGGCGATGCGGTCGGCGGCGTCGCGGGTGTGCGGGGCGGGGGTGTAGACCCAGTCGTCGTTGCTGTGCCCGTACAGGTGAGTGAGTTCGACGGTGGCGTCGGCGCAGTCGATGCGGATCCGGCTGACCTCGTCCGGCGACACCACGCTGTTGACGACGGTGGCCACGGCGCCGTTCGCGAAGCGGACCAGCGCGGTGGAGACGTCCTCGCTCTCCACGTCGTGGACCAGCCGCCCGGCCATGGCCCGTATCTCGGTCCAGTCGCCGAGGAGGTACAGCAGCAGGTCCATCTGGTGGATGCCGTGGCCCATCGAGGGGCCGCCGCCCTCGCTGTCCCAGCGACCGCGCCAGGGCACCGCGTAGTACTCGGTGTTGCGGTACCAGGTGGTCTGGCAGTGGGCGACCAGCGGCTTGCCGAGCTCGCCGCTGGTCAGCAGCTCGCGGGCGTGGACGGCGCCCGAGCCGTAGCGGTGCTGGAAGACCACGGACGCGTACGGGCCGCCCTCGGGCTTCCCTGCCTCCTCGGCCGCCGCGATCTCGTCGTACTCGGCGAGCGTGAGGCACAGCGGCTTCTCGCACAGCACCCAGGCCCCGGCGCGCAGGGCCGCCACGGTCTGCTCGCGGTGGAGGGAGGGCGGGGTGCCGATGAGAACCAGGTCGGGGCGCTCGGCCTCCAGCATGGCAGCCAGGTCGGTGTAGCCGGTCACGGTGAATCCGGGGCCCGTCTCGCCGGGCTCGGCGGCCTGGGCGCGGAATGCCTCCAGGCGGTCCTCGTCCACGTCGACCCCCGCGACGAGGTCGACGCGGTCGGCCTGCGCGCGGAGCGCGGGCAGATGGCTGCCGGAGACAATGCCTCCGGTACCGACGACTGCGGCACGGATACGGGTGGTGGCTGCGGCCATGAACAGGGCTCCTCGCCGAGGGAAAGCGCTTGCTGGGGAGGACCCTAGACATGGTCCGGATGACCGGACAAGACCTTGGCGAGCACAATCGGGCCCCTGTTGAAACTTTCGAACGGGAGGGGAACGGGGAGGGCGATGCGCCCGGACATCCCTCTCCGGCACCCACCCTGACCAGTGAGAGCATGGGCGTGCGCGAAGGGGCGCACGCGGCGCACCACCAGGTGACCATCCAACGGAGGAATCATGGCAGTGACCCTGGCCGATGTGGCCGCACGGGCGCGGGTCTCGGCGGCCACCGTGTCGCGCGTCCTGAGCGGCAACTACCCGGTCGCCGAGTCGACCCGGGCCCGGGTGCTGCGCGCGGTGGACGAGCTCGAGTACGTGGTCAACGGCCCGGCGAGCGCGCTTGCCGCCGCCACCTCGGATCTGGTGGGCGTGCTCGTCAACGACATCGCGGACCCCTTCTTCGGGATCATCGCCGGCGCCGTGCAGTCCGAGATGGGGTCGGCCATGGGCGCGGAGTCCGGCCGCCACGGTGAAAAGCTCGCCGTGATCTGCAATACCGGCGGCTCCCCGGAGCGCGAACTCAACTACCTGACCCTGCTCCAGCGGCAGCGCGCCGCCGCCGTCGTGCTCACCGGTGGCGCCGTCGAGCACCCCGACCACATGGCCGCGGTCGCCGCCAAGGCGTCCCGCCTGGCCTCGTCCGGCACCCGCGTGGTGCTGTGCGGCCGCCCCCCGATCGAGGACGCGGTCACCCTCACCTTCGACAACCGCGGCGGCGCCCGGCGGCTCACCGAGCATCTGCTGACCCTCGGCCACCGCCGGATCGGCTATGTGGCCGGCCCCGCCGAGCGCACCACGACCCGCGACCGCCTCGAGGGACATCGCGCGGCCATGTCGGCGGCGGGCCTCGGCAGCCCGGGCGAGGCGGGAGCGGAGCGGCTGACCGTCCACGGGCTGTACGACCGCTCCTCCGGCTATGACGCCACGCTCGAACTGCTCCGCCGCGACGAGGCGTTGACGGCCATCGTGGCCGCCAACGACACCATCGCGCTCGGCGTCTGCGCGGCGCTGCGCGACCAGGGGCTGCGGATCCCCGACGACGTGTCGGTGGCCGGCTTCGACGACCTGCCCTTCAGCGCGGACGCGGTCCCGGCCCTCACCACGGTCCGGCTGCCCCTCCACGAAGCGGGTGCCCGCGCCGGGCGCCTGGCGCTGGGGCGCGAGCCGCAGCCGCCGGGTGGGGTGGCGATGGTGCGCTCCGAGCTGATGGCCCGGGCGTCCACGGCTCCGCCGCGGGCCGTCGGGTAGGGAGCCGGGCGGCGGGTGGGCCGTTCTGAGCCGGGCGATCCAGCGCCCGGGACACCGGTGGTGTTGTGAAAGTGCTTGATCTGGAGCAAGTATTAGGTCAAGCGATTCTGGGGAGGGACCCATGTCCGACGACCTCGACACCGCCATCGACGAGGTGCGTTCCTTCAACCGGTTGTACACCCGAGTCATCGGCGTCCTCGACTATCCGGGCCGGCTGCACACCCCGTACACCCTCAGCGAGGCCCGCATCCTGTACGAGCTCGCCCAGCGCGAGCGCGCCCATGTCTCGGCGCTCCGCGATGATCTGGGGCTGACCGCCGCCCATATGAGCCGGACGCTCGGCCGCTTCGAGGAGCAGGGCCTGATCACCCGCGAGCGCAACGTCCGCGACGCCCGCCACCAGCAGGTCTCGCTCACCGCCGAGGGCCGGGCCGCCGCGGCCGAACTGGACCGCAAGTCACGGGAGTCGGTCGGGCGGCTGCTGGCCCGGCTGGACCGGCCGCAGCTGCGTCGGCTGCGCGAGGCGCTGGCGACCGCGCGCGGTGTGTTCTCCGGCGCGCCGGAGCGAGTGCGGCTGCGTGCTCCGGGCCCCGGCGATCTCGGCTGGATCGTGCAGCGGCACGGCGCGCTGTACGCCAAGGAGTTCGGCTGGAATGCCGAGTTCGAGGCTCACGTGGCGCGGATCGTTGGTGAGTTCGGCACAGATCCGGGGTACGAGCGCGCTTGGATCGCCGAGCTCGGCGGGCGTCCGGTCGGGTCGGTGCTGTGCGTACGGGACGAGGCGCCCGAGACGGCCCGGCTGCGGCTGCTGCTCGTCGAGCCGGACGCCCGGGGGTTCGGGATCGGCGACCGGCTGGTGGGGGCGTGTGTGAAATTCGCCCGCGAGGCGGACTACCGCGAACTGGTGCTGTGGACCAACGACGTCCTGACCGCCGCCCGCCGGATCTACCAGCGGGCGGGGTTCGAGCTGATCGCCGAGCGGCGGCACCAGAGTTACGGGGCCGATCTCGTCGGCCAGGACTGGCGGCTCATCCTCCGGTGAAGATGACGTCGCTGCACGAGTAGAACGACTGGTCCAGGTGGCTGGCCTGCCAGATCATGAAGACGACATGGCGGCCGGTGCGCCCGGGGGCGTTGACCGGGATCGAGACGGTGACCCCGTTCAGCGAGGGGTCGGTGGAGGGCTCCCCGACTCCGGGAGCGATCTTGCCCGTCTGGGCGACCAGTTCGAGGTCGCTCCAGCGCAGCGGCTGGGTGGTGGCGTCGTACCCCTGCTTGGTGACGTAGATGCGGTAGTAGTCGGCGCCGTGCTTGGCCTGGTCGTGGTTCTTGAAGGTAAAGCTGTTGTTGACGGCCGTGGCCTCCCACTTGCCGGGCACGTCCATCGCGTTGTAGCGACCCGAGGAGGTGTGCCCGCCGCTGCAGAGCTGGCCGTCGGGGAGGGCGGCCTGGTGGTTGCCCGCGACGCCTTCCCGGTAGAGGCCGTTCCAGTTCCACATGGCGTTGACATCGGCCTGCCAGGCCTGCCAGCACATGGGGTCCTTGGTCTTCATCTCCGGGTTCTGGAAGTCGCCGCCCCAGCGCTTCCAGCAGCCGTAGTTGCGCGAGGCCGGGCCGATGGCCGAGCCATGGGCGGAGGCGGTGTCCGCCAGCGGGATCGCGATCATCAGGACGGCGGCGGACGCGGCGGCCGACGCCCGCGCCACCCACCGCCTCCGGTTGTGCTCATGACAAATCATGATGGCTCCAGATGTCCCTTGTTCTCCTCTGATACGGGGTGCGCACAATGCACGGGAGCGCTCCCATCGTAGAACCGGGCCCTGGAGGCGGCCAGGTATCCGAAGGGGCGTCATCCGGCCGAAAATCACTCGCGCCAAGGAGGCTTCGCGGGATAAGGAGTGAGCAGTCGGAACTGAATCAGAGCATGAGGTACACCCGCTGAGTACGCATCAGGTCATCGAATGGACCGAAGCCGGGCGGGCCCGCGACGCCCGATGGCGCTCCGAGAACGGGGCGCCCCCGCCCCGCCGGGTGGCGACCGCCGACGACCGTATGACGGCCGACACCGCCTACCGCCTGGCCTGCGAGGGCACCGCGCTGCTGTGGCGCGGCGACTACCAGGGCGCCCGCCAGCTGCTGAGCGCCATGGCCCGCCGCGTCGACCGGGGCCCGCGCCGCCCACGTCGGCGGCGCGCCCCCGCGGCCTCCCCCGCCGAGGCCTTCCACCAGCACCGGCAGGCCCAGTCCCGGCGGGCCCGGGTGCTGGGCATGCTGCTCGTCCCGCTGGACGGCGACTACGGTGTGCCGCTGCGCCGCGCGCCCGACGTACGGCAGGCGTGCGCGGAGGCGTACGGACCGGCCGAAGGGCCCTCGGTGACCTCCCTGAGGGAGTTGCTGGGCCTGATCGGCGCGCATGAGTGGCGCACGAAGGGCGTCGCGGTGCCGGCCCTGGGCGGCGACCGGATCCATCCGCACTACGGCGTCTTCTCACCGGTGCGCGGCGAGTACGTGGACCTGGTGGCCGAGGCGCCGCTGCCCGGCGATACATCCCTGGCGTACGACATCGGCACCGGGACGGGCGTCCTGGCCGCGGTGCTCGCCCGCCGGGGCGTGGGGCGCGTCGTGGCCACGGACCAGGACCCGCGGGCGCTGGCGTGCGCGGGGGAGAACATCACACGGCTTGGTCTGGCCGGACGGGTGGACGTCGTGCGGGAGGATCTTTTCCCGGACGGCCGGGCCCCGCTCGTCGTCTGCAATCCACCCTGGGTGCCCGCCCGCCCCACCTCGCCGGTCGAGTACGCGGTGTACGACCCGGACGGCCGGATGCTGCACGGCTTCCTCGACGGCCTGGCCGACCATCTCGCCCCGGGCGGCGAGGGCTGGCTGATCCTCTCCGACCTCGCCGAACACCTGGGCCTGCGCCCGCGCGACGAGCTACAGGCCGCGTTCGACGCGGCGAGCCTGAGGGTCGTGGACCGGCTGGACACCCGTCCCGGCCATCGCCGCGCCACCGATCCGGACGATCCGCTGCACGAGGCCCGCGCGGCGGAGGTGACCTCACTGTGGCGCCTTGCCGCCGGGTAGGTGGCACAGTGGAGACCTGATCCATTCGAAGAACCGGAGCCCGTATGCAGCTCGCCTTCTCGACCCTCGGCGTCCCCGGCCTGCCGATCAAGGACGTGGTGCGGCTCGCCGCCGACACCGGCTACCACGGCGTCGAGCTGCGGGCGCACCCCGAGGAGCCGGTGCACCCGGGGATCGGGGCCGCCGAGCGGGCGCGGGTGGTGGCGGAGTTCAAGGCCGCCGGGGTGGCGGTGCTGACGGTCGCGGGGTACGTACGGTCCGCCGCGGCGGGGCCGGACGAACCGGCGCTGGAGGAGCTGCGGGAGCTGCTGCGGCTCGCCCATGACCTGGGCGCGGCCCATGTCCGGGTCTTCCCCGGCGGCGGTGACCTCGACGCCGCCGAGGCCGACGCGAACGCCGCCCGGCGTCTGGCCTCCGCCGCGCCGTACGCCGCCGACCTGGGCGTGCGGCTGCTCCTCGAAACGCATGACTCGCACCGCACCGGGGCCGACGTGACCCGCGTACTCGGGTTGGTCGGCCACCAGAGCGTGGGCGCGATCTGGGATGTGATGCACCCCTGGCTGGGCGGCGAGGATCCGTCCGCCACCCATGCGGCGCTCGCCCCGTACCTGGGCTATGTGCAGGTCAAGGACATCGCCTCGGCCGACGACACCACCCCGCTGCCGCTGGGCGCGGGTGTGCTGCCGCTGGCCGAGTCCGTGGAGCTGCTCAGCCGCGCGGGCTGGGACGGCTGGCTGTGCTGGGAGTACGAGAAGCGCTGGTATCCGCAAGCGGCGGAGCTTCCGGGGCTGCTTCCCGCGGCCCGGGACCATCTGCTGCGGCTGCTCGCCGAGGCGGCCTGAGCGACAGCGCGGGCGCGGTGTCAGCCCGGCCGGGCGTGGCGGCGCAGGGCGGTCTCGGCCCCGTGGGGCGGCAATTCCTGGCTGACCTGCGCACCACCCATCCGGTGCACCGGCGGTGCACCCACTCGGCGCACCCCACGGCGTGCCCGCCCCGGAGGCCGCGGCGACCGCTGCCACCATGGCCGTATGCGTCCCGCCCCGCACCCTCTGTGTCCGGCCACGCCCACGGAACCGGTCCGCGGCGCGGGCCGTCCAAGCCGTGTGCTGCTGGTGAGTCTCCGCAGAGCGGTATCGGCCGCGCTGCTGGCTGCGTCGCTGACCACCCTCTCCGCCGCCTGCGGCCAGCAGCACGCCGCCGTCAGTGCGCCCCCCAACCACCGCGCTGACGGCGGCACCCCGAGTTCCCCGCCCGGCACGCCGTTCCGCCAGGGCCGCGTCGACTCCGGGCTCGCCTACTTCACGAGCGCGCCCGGCTCGGTCCGGCAGGTGCGGGCGGTGCTGCGCGGGCCGGACGAGCTGAAGGCCTTCGCCCGGCTGTTCCGGGGGCGGGCGCAGGAGATCATCGATCGGGCCGGGGCCACCGACTTCAGCCGCACCACCCTGGTCGGCTGGTCCGCGACCACGGGCTGCGCCCAGTGGCCGTCGGCGACCCTCCACCGCGCCGGTGACACCCTGAAGCCCATCGCGGGCCCGCATCCCGAGCCGCCGCCGGAGTGCTACGCGCCCTTCCATGTGATCGCCGTCTTCGAGGTGCCGCGGGACCGGCTGCCCGTGCAGCCGCGCTTCGCCGACTGACCGTCGCGCGTCACCCAGTCACTCCCGGACATCGTTCGGGCATCGCGCGATCGGTGTCATATGCCGATTGACCGAGACAGGGTCAAGACTGTTCCCCTTGGCGACTTCGTTCAACTCAGATTGACGCAGCCTCACTTACCCCATATTTTCCGGATGTTCGTGCCATGCGGACCACAGCCACCCCCTCCTCGAACCGACGGAAGGAGTGCGGGTGCACGACCCGGCATTCCCCAAGGCGGCCTCCCGCCGCACCCTGCTGACCGCCGCCCTCGCGGCCGCGGCCGCCGCCTGTTCCCCACAGCGGACCTCCGCCACCCGGGAGGCCTCGCCGACCCACCGCGCAGCCGGCCCGGCCGGCGGCGGCGAACGCCGGGACCGGGACCGGGACCGCAAGCGGGCCGAGGCGCTGCTGGGCCGGATGACGCTCGACGAGAAGATAGGCCAGCTCTTCGTGGTGCGGGTCTACGGCCATTCGGCCACCTCCCCCACCCCCGCCGACGCCGCGCAGAACCGCAGGGAGACCGGTGTCGCCACCGCCGCCGAGCTGATCGCGAAGTACCACGCCGGCGGCGTCATGTACGCGGGGTGGGCGCACAACATCCGCGACCCCCACCAGCTCGCCGCCCTCTCCAACGGCATCCAGAAGGCCGCGCTCGCGGGCCGCACCCCCGTCCCCGCGCTGCTGTCCATCGACCAGGAGCACGGCATCGTCGCCCGCATCGGCGCGCCCGCCACCCTCCTCCCGGGCGCGATGGCGCTCGGCGCCGGGGGCAGCGCCGCAGACGCCCGCACCGCCGCCCGGATAGCCGGGGCCGAACTCGCCGCGCTCGGCATCCGGCAGGACTACGCGCCCGTCGCGGACGTCAACGTCGACCCGGCCAACCCCGTCATCGGCGTACGCTCCTTCGGCGCCGATCCGAAGGCCGTGGCCCGGCTGGTCGCGGCCCAGATCGAGGGCTATCAGAGCGCCGGGGTCGCGGCCACCGCCAAGCACTTCCCCGGGCACGGCGACACGTCCGTGGACAGCCATCTCGACCTCCCGCTCATCACCCACTCCCGCGCGCAGTGGGAGCGGCTGGACGCGCCGCCGTTCCGGGCCGCCATCGCGGCGGGCGTAGACGTGATCATGACGGCGCATCTGCGGTTCCCCGCGCTCGACCCCCACGACGGCCCCGCCACGCTCTCCAAGCCCATCCTCACCGGTCTGCTGCGCGGCGAACTCGGCTTCGGCGGCGTGGTGGTGACGGACTCGCTCGGTATGGCGGGGGTGCGGAAGAAGTACGGCGACGACCGGGTGCCCGTGCTGGCCCTGAAGGCGGGCGCGGACCAACTGCTGAACCCGCCGGACCTGCCGGCCGCCTGGGCGGGCGTCCACCGGGCCGTACGGGGCGGCGAGCTCAGCGAGGCCCGTATCGAGGAATCCGTGCTGCGCATCCTGGAACTCAAGGCGCGCCGGGGCCTGTTGGACCATCCGTACACCGGTGACGGCCAGGTCGCCCGTACGGTCGGCAGCCGCGGGCACCGCGCCGCCGCCGACCGGATCGCCGAGCGCACCACCACGCTGCTCGTCAACGACGGCCATCTGCTGCCGCTGTCCCCCCGCCGCCACCGCAGGCTGCTGGTCGTGGGCCCGGACCCGGCCGCGCCCTCCGGCACCGGCGGCCCGCCGACGGCGGTCCTCGCCCGCGCCCTGACCGCCCTCGGCTTCACCGCCGAGGCCCTGTCCATTTCCCTTGGGTCTACTGGCTCTGGCGCCGGGCTCGACCCGACGACGGAGCGGATCAAGGCGGCGGTCGCGGCGGCGCGGGGGCGGGACGCGGTGATCGTGGCGACGTACAACGTCGGCAAGGACTCCCGGCAGCGCGTCCTCGTCTCCAAGCTCGCCGCCACCGGCGTTCCGCTGGTCCATGTGGCCCTCCGGAACCCCTATGACATCGCGTACGTCGCGCGGCTGACCGGTGCCCGGGGCAAGGCCCCCGCGGCCTCCCTGGCCACCTACTCCTGGACGGATGTCGAACTGCGCGCCGCCGCCCGGGTCATCGCCGGCCGGACCGACCCGCGCGGCAGGCTGCCCGTCCCCGTACGGCGCGCGGACGCCCCGCACCGGGTGCTGTACCCGGTGGGCCACGGGCTGTCGTACTGAGCCCGGTCGGACCGGTAGGTGAAGGTCAGGACAGCAGCAAGGGCATGTCCCAGCCGGACGGGGTGGCTCCCGCCGCGTAGGAGTCGAGGGCCAGGGCGACGCCCGCGGCGCCGTCCAGGTAGCCCGGGATGTCGGAGCCGTAGGGCACCACTGTCATGGTGAAGCGGTGCCCGAACGGCAGGTCCGGGTCGAAGGCACTGATCAACTCGGTGGCCAGCCGGTCCCGGAGGACGTCGATCCGCGGGTCGCCGAAGTGTTCGTTGAGCCGGCCGAGTTGGTGCAGGGCACCTGCCCAGCCGTGGCACAGGGCGTGATCGTGGATGCCCCAGCCGTGCATGGGCAGGGTCAGCAGCCGCTCCACCGACGCTCGCGACAGGGCTGCCCAGTCCTGTCGGCCCAGTGCCAGTCCGGCCAGTTGCAGGGCGCGCGAGACACCGGGGGCGCCGTAGCACCACGACGGCCATCCGGCGGGTGCGCCGTACTCCTCCGGGCCGGCCAGCCACTGGGCGAGGCTGAGATGAGGGGGCCAGAAGGGGCCGTGCCCGTCTTTGACCGCCCACCGCGTCAGGAGGTCCGCCGTGGACTCGATGGCCTCCCGCTGATCCGGCCGCCTGACGCCCTGCTGCCAGGCGAGCGACATCAGCGCGAGAGGGCCCGCGACGCCGTGTGAGATGCCGAGGTTGAGGTGGCCGCCGGGAAACGCGGCCTCAGAGCCGATACGTGGCGCGTCCAGAGCCCACCACCGGGGCACCCGGTGCCCGCGGTGCCCGACTGTCCCGCGCGACAGGCGGATCAGGTGGTCGAGGACGCTTTCGAGCGCCTGGCCGCAGCTCTCGACGCGGGCGAGAAGGTAGCGGCCGACTCCGGTCAGACCGCGGACCACCTCGTAGTGGCCGATGCTGGGAAGTGGGGCATCGTCCCAGGCCGCGGGCAGTACGGTGGCCACCAGATCGCGCTGATACGCGTCGAGACGCTGGAGCGCGGAGACATAGCCGCCGGTGCTGCGATGGGCGAGCAGCACCGCGAAGGCCAGTGCCCCTGGCCCCTTGAAGATGCCGCTCGGGGCGACGGTCCCGGAGGCCACGGCCCGGGTCGCCACTCCCAGGTAGGCATGCGCCCGGGGAGCCTGTTCGGCCGCGCGGTGGCTCACTCCGCTGAACGCGATGGACAGGCCGGGGCTTCCGCTGCCGAGGGTCAGCTCGGCCCAGACGCTTTCGGGGACGCCGTCGTCCGCTGCCTCGGCAGGGATGCGGGTGGCGGCCATGGTGGCGGCGGGGTCGGCCAGCCGGTCGAGGATCTGGGCGGAGACGGCCAGCGCACGTTCACGTACGGCGGCACGGTCACGTACGGGTCGCATGAGCCCTCCTTCCGATGTGGGCGCGGGCCACGCCGCGCAGTACGGCGTATCCGCGGGCCTCCGCCGCCGGACCGACGCCGAACAGGCGATTGTGCCGCATGTGGAGGAGGGAGAGCACCGCCTCGTCACGGTCGGCGGGCGGAGCGGGCAGGATCAGGCGGCCGTAGGCGCGCGGCTCCGGTGTCCCGGTCCACAGTCGCGCGAGCTCCGGGGACGACAGTTCCTGGGCGGCCAGGCGGGCGGTCTCGCCGGTCTCGCCGGGGCGGATCAGGCGGTGGGCCGACGACCGATGCCGTTGGTAGGCGTCGTGTTCCGGTCCTTTGGTGAACATACGGTCCACCCAGGCGCACCAGTCCCAGTCCCCCAGGGAGTCCAGCAGGACGGCGTGTCCCAGGGCGGCCAGCACATCGTCGGGTACGGCCGACGCTCCCGCCCCGCGCGCACGCAGCTGCAGCAGCGCGGAGAGGCTGTCGGTCTGGAACAGCCGCTCGGCCGCCTCCTGGGACGAGTCGCCGCCGTAACGGTCGGTCTCGGGCCGGTACACGTCCAGGGCCATGGTGCGCAGGGCACCGGAACCGATCGCGGCGCGGATGTGGCGGCTGAGAACGGGCAGGACACGGCCGTTCAACACGTCCGGATCTCCATGGAAACGCAGCCGCAGATGCGGCTCGGGGTCCCGGTAGCGCAGGAAGAACCACCGGTCGACGTCCTTCTCGACGGCCGAGAGCCACTGCGGCAGGTGGCCGGTCAACAGGGCGTCGTGGGCGGCGGGTTCGGCGTACAGCTTGACGAACAGCCAGTCCTCACCGGGCAGGTGGACCCGGGTCGGGGCACGCCGGACCGGCGTGGGGGCGGACGGTGCGGAGGAAGGGCGGGTCTCGGAGGTGCGCACCAAGGGCACCACGATCTCGGTGCTGTGCCCCGCGTTCCAGCCCAGGTGCGCACCGTCGGCGGTGATGTCCTCGTACAGGACGAAGCGGGGCCGCTCCGCGGTCAGTTCGGAGCGCAGCAGGTCCTGGTCCCATGGGTCGCGCAGGTCGATCGGGTACATCTGATCGTTTTTGGCGATCTGCACACGGTCGGGTACCACAAGGCGCCGCCGCCACTCGCGCAGCCCCTCCTGCCACGCGGATCCGCCCTGCGCGCGGGCGGCGTCGCGCAGCCGTCGGCCCGGCAGCCAGCGGCGGGGGGCCGCCAGGACCCGGCCGTAGCGAACCCGGGGCAGATAGGGAAGGACGTCCAGGCCGGCCCAGTCCCAGCCGGACCATACGCGGGGACGGGCCGCGGCCAGATCCGACAGGAAGCGGGCCACCGGGGGCGCCTGGGCGTCGAGCGCCAGCATGTGCGGGAACACCGGTACCACCTGGCGGCCGGTGGGTTCGTGCAGCAGTCTCAGCCCGTCCGCGCCGGCCGCCACCAGCAAGGTGCGCCAGTCCAGGCAGTGGGGGTCACCGCGGTCGTCGGCGACGCCGATGGGGATGCGGTACGGGAGCAGGCGCGGCACCTGGACGATGTTGAGCGAACGAGGGTCGGTGGGCGCCACGTCCACCTGCGCCCGCAGGCTGTCGGAGCCGGCGGAGTACGAGACGAGGTGGGCCAGTTCCTCGGTGAGGCCGGTGGTGGCGGCGAACCGGCCCGCGGTGGCGCCGGCCGTCCAGGAGCCGATGTGCGGGCTGCCGAGGAGCTGGAAGTCTCCCCGGTCCAGGGCGTCCAGGCTGTCCGCGAGAATCTGGAAGCACAGTTCAAGGGTGCGCGGCGGCCTGGTGTCGGGGTCGTGTCCCACGGCGGTGGCCAGACGTTCCACATCGTCGTCGGTGAGCTCGATATCGGTTCCGGCGAGGACGGCCTGCTGGACGAGCTCCGCGATCACACCACGGCGCGGGCCGTCGGCCTCCTCACCCGGTCCGGTGCGCGGATGGACGGGCGGCTCCGCGTACTCGGGCGGCAGTCCAAGACCGCGGTGCGGGTCGACGAGATCGGCGAGGGGCACGGCCGACGCGGTTCCGTACCGCTCGATGAAGCGGTCCCGGTAGTCCCGCATGTACTCGAGCGTCGTCCACTCGGGCGTCATCGCCCAGATCGCGGCGGCGTAGCGGCGCACCTCCTCACCGACCGGGTGCGGGACGACGAAGTCGGCGGGCATCCGCAGATCGACGTGGACCGGTGGCCGCTGGTGCCCGTCACCGCTCTCCCCGGGTGCGTCGAGGCGGCGGACCCGGTCGAGAAGCGTCTGCCAGGAGGCGAGTCCCGCGCCGGGAGGGTCCTGTTCGTGAACGGCGGCGGCCGAGCGGACCGAGCGCAGTCCCGCGGCCGTGTCGGGAAGGGTGTCCTGGAGCGCGGCCTCGATCCGGTCGAGGAGTTCGTCGTCGATGCGGTGCGGGGTCAGCGAGGTGAGCAGGAGCCCGTGCTGGACGAGACCGCCGAGTTGGGCGTCCAGGCGCTCCGGGCCGAGTGTGGGGAAGCGGCGGGACAGCTCGTCGGACAGGGCGGTGTACGGGACGGGGGTGGCGGTGAGCTCGCGCACCGCGGCGACCAGCGCGTTGTCGCGGACCGAGGTCTGCCGCTCGCCGGTGCGCAGCGTCAGCCGGCCGTCCCGGAGGACACACAGGTCGTTGAGGACGACATCCACCCGGCGGCGCACCCGGGGGTCGGCCAGCCAGGCCGTCACGCGGCGGTGCAGCCAGGCGCCGTCAAGACGGACCGACACCTCGCCAGGGCCCGTGGGCCCCGCCTTGGCAGCGGGGCCGAAGCGGGCCCTGCCCACTCCCGCGAAGAGCCCGAAGGGGGTGGGGCGTCCACCGGACCGCCGCGCGTACCGGGTGAGGGTCCGGGCGGCGCTCAGGGTGCGCTTGCGGCCGTGAGCCGCCGCCTCCTCGTCGTCACCGAGGCGCCGGAGGCTGAGGGCCAGGCTGCCGCTGGCGACGTGGACGGCCTGCTGGAGCAGGGGGTCGGCGGCCAGGCCGCGGATGCCGGGCACGGGGTCATCGGCGTTGATCACTGCCTCGGCGCGGTCCCGGGGCCTGCTCGCGATCCGCACCAGCACCGGTTCACGTACCTCGAAGAGTTCGAACTCCGGTCGCACGATTCTGTTTCCTCGCCTCGCCTGGGATACAGAAAGCGGGGCAGGCCCTGCCTGCCCCGCCCGGTGGTCCGGCCCCTGCTAGCAGCAGATGGGACAGCGAGTGCCGATCGCGTAGCTGCTCGGCGAGGTGTAGGTACCCTGCCCGAACTGCTCCGTCCCCTCCGGAAGGTCGGAGACGCGCAGGTCGAGGTCGAGGTCGAGGTCAAGGTCGTCGTTCTGAAGAACAATCTCAGTGCGCATGCTTCTCCCTGATGTGTCAAGGTGCACGGACTGGAACTCGCCGAAGCGCTTGTTCTCCTCGGCAGGCACTACTTTCACTCTCAAATCACCCGCCAGGGAGCCGATTTTCAGCCATGATCTGCGGGCTGACGCGGCTGCTGAACGGGCCGGTGCGAGCCGCGAAGCGCCCTACGGCCGCAGGGCCGGTTCGCGCTCCACGTCCCGGCGGTCGAGCCGCGCGTCGTACGAGGCCAGCGGCTTCGCCACGGGCTCGACGCCGGCCCAGCGCTGCACCGCGGCCGTGGCCTTGGCCTTCTCGTCGGCCGCGAGCTGGCTGATATTCGAGCCGTGGTTGCCGCCCGCGACGGTGTAGACGTAGGAGTCCCGGGAGCCCTTGCCGAGCCGGAACCGCTCCGCGCCCCACGGGTCGTTCTGCCCGTATACGAACAGCATCCGCCGCGCGTCGTGCCGCACCCAGCTGTCGATGTCCCGCATCGCATATGGCCGGAATCGCATCGGGATCTCCTGGGGGACGTAGCTGCGCGGGGTGTAGATGCCCGGGTAGCGCAGCAGCCCGTCCAGGTGCGGGGTGTCGAAGGTGGGCGAACCCAGTTCGGTGCCCGCCTGGTAGTAGTACGGCGTGTAGGTCTCCAGGCCCTGGTCGGTGTAGGCGGCGAAGCCGGAGATGTCGTCGATGAAGGCGTACAGCTCGTCGGTCGAGGCGGTCGGCGCGGGCACCTCGGCGCACTCGCTCACCAGGTGGTACTGCCAGAAGGCCCACACCAGGTCGAGGACGACGTTCTCGTACGCCTTGTCCGCGCTGCCGACGACGGTGAAGGTCTGGCCCTCGTCATCCGCCCACTTCTGGTAGCGGGCGACGATCTCGTCGCGCCGGACCAGGGCCTCGCGCTGCACCGCGTTCAGCTTGGTGCGGCACTCGGGCGTGCCGACGGAGGCGAAGAAGCGGTCGTAGGCCGAATCCTCCTTGTTCACCACGTCGTTGGGCGCGACGTAGGCGACGGTGGCGTCCATGTCGCCCGGGTAGAAGCGGCGGTAGTACGTCGCCGTCATACCGCCCTTGCTGCCGCCCGTGGCCAGCCACCGCTTGCCGTAGACCGGCTTCAGGGCCCGGTAGAGGCGGTGCTGGTCGCTGGCCGCCTGCCAGATGTCGAGCTTGGACCAGTCGGCGGGCTGGGGCCGGGACGGGGTGAAGAAGCGGTACTCCAGCGACACCTGGTTGCCGTCGACGATCTGGGTCGGCTCGCTGCGCCGCGGGCTGGTGTTGACGTTGTAGCCGGAGGTGAAGAACACCGTCGGCCGGTCGGTGGACTTGTGCAGCAGGGTGAACCGCTGCTTGAAGGTGCCCTTGGACGGGTGCCGGTGGTCGATCGGCTGGGTGTAGGTCAGCACGAGGAAGCGATAGCCGTCATAGGGCTTCTCCTCGACGAAGCTCATCCCCGGTATCGCGAGTATTCGGTCCTTGATGTCCGGCTCCGCGGCGGCCGGTTTCGCGGTGGTCGGTGCCGTGCTGGTCGGTGCCGCGGTCGCGCTGCCGACGCCCGCGCCGACCGCCCCGACGAGCATCACGAGCGCCAGCAGCCATCTGAGTGCCTTGGCCATTCGCCCTCCCCTTCGGTTCGTACAGATTCAGTTCGCGCGGAATCAGTCGTGCAATTCCGTTCGCGCAGATCGCCGAGAACCTATCGGGGCACAGGTGAGGCCACCAGACCGGCCAACTGAGGCCCGAATACGGAGAGTTATGGGCTCCGCCCTCTTTCGTAGCGGGCTGTGATGGCTCATCCTGCCTACATGGACCGAGACGAACGGCACGACCGGAGCGAACGGGCCGAGCGGCTGACGCAGTATCTGACCGAATTGCAGGAACGAATCGATCCGCGCTCGCTGGAGTTGCTGATGCGGCTGCTGCGCGAGCTGAGCACCTCACCGGCCGTCCGCGGGGGGACGTACGAACTCGGCATGGGGCCCGAGGAAAAGGAGCTGTTCACCCCCGCTCTGCAGGCGGAACTGCTGGTGCTGTTCGGCCTGCTCACCTCCCAGGACGAACGGGTGGTCGTGGACCTCGGCGACAGCCCGCACGCCAAGGGCATGAAGGTCCTGGTCCCCCAGGACCGGGCGGACGACCCCGACTTCCTGCAGCGGCACAAAAAGCGGGTCGCCGCCGAGGCGGAGCAGCGGGAACGGGACAGGCGCGAGGTGGAGGGGATAGCCAGGGCAAGCGGCATGGAACCGTGATGTAACGATGGGTAACATCAGTTGAGTGCCGAGAGTCACCACGGGGGTCACGGGCGCAGGCGCAAGGCCCGGCCGGACCGGTGCGCAACATGGCACACCCTCCCGGCCGGACGACGCATCCGGCGCCCGCCCGCCGTCAGCCGACGGCCGTCGGCGCCGTCTCCCCCGTGTAGGCGTGCCCCGTGAAGGTGCGCCACAGCTCGGCGTACCGCCCCTCGCGGGCCACCAACTCCTCATGCGTACCGTCCTCGACGACCCGCCCGTGGTCCAGGACCACCACCCGGTCCGCACGGGCCGCGGTCGTCAGCCGGTGCGCGACGACCAGCGTGGTGCGCCTGCCCGCCAGGCGGTCCGTGGCCTGGTTCACCAGGGCCTCGGTGGCCAGGTCGAGCGCGGCCGTGGCCTCGTCGAGCAGCAGGATGTCCGGGCCGACCAGTTCGGCGCGGGCCAGCGCGATGAGCTGCCGCTGCCCGGCGGACAGATTGCGTCCGCGTTCGGTGACCTCGTGCAGATAGCCGCCGTCGAGGGAGGCCACCATGGCGTGGGCGCCGACCGCCCGGGCCGCCGCCTCCACCTCGGCGTCGCTCGCGTCCGGGCGCCCGTACGCGATGGCGTCGCGCACCGTCCCGGGGAACAGATACGGCTCCTGCGGCACCACGCCCAGGCGGTTGCGGTACGCGGTGAGGTCGAGCTCGCGCAGATCGGTGCCGTCCACCCGCACGACCCCCGAGGAGGGGTCGTAGAACCGCGCGACCAGCTTGACGAGCGTGGACTTGCCCGCGCCCGTCTCGCCGACGAAGGCGACGGTCTGCCCGGCGGGGATCGTCAGGTCGACGCCCGCCAGCGCCTCATCCGCGCCATTCGCGCCGTCCACACCGTGTCCCCCGTACCCGAAGCGCACCCCGTCGAAGGCCACCTCCCCGCGCAGCGCCCGCACCTCGCGCGGCGCCTCGGCGAGCGGGGTCTTCGTCGGCTCGCGCAGCAGCTCCTGGATGCGGCGCAGCGAGACGGTCGCCTGCTGGTAGCCGTCGAAGACCTGGGAGAGCTGCTGGACGGGGGCGAAGAACAGGTCGATGTAGAGGAGGTAGGCGACCAGCGCGCCCGCCGTCAGCGTGTTCTCGCCGACCCGCCCGGCGCCGACGATCAGCACCAGCGCGGCCGCGACGGAGGACAGCAGCTGGACGAAGGGGAAGTACACCGAGATCAGCCACTGGCCGCGCACCCGCGCCTGGCGGTACGAGTCGCTGCGCCCCGCGAACCGCTCCCGGCCCGCCCGCTCGCGCCGGAACGCCTGCACGATACGCAGCCCGGCCACGCTCTCCTGCAGATCGGCGTTGACCACGCTGACCCGCTCACGCGCCAGCTCGTACGCCTTGACGCTCTGCCGCCGGAAGAAGAACGTCCCGATGATCAGCAGTGGGAGCGAGGCGAAGACCACCAGCGCCAGCTGGACATCGATGATCAGCAGCGCGACCAGGATGCCGAAGAAGGTCAGCACGCTGACGACGGCGGTGACCAGACCGGTCTGCAGGAAGGTCGACAGCGCGTCCACGTCCGTGGTCATCCGGGTCATGATCTTGCCGGTCAGCTCGCGCTCGTAGTAGTCGAGCCCGAGCCGCTGCAGCTGAGCGAAGATCTTCACGCGCAGCGCGTACAGCACGCGCTCACCGGTCCGCCCGGTCATCCGCGTCTCGCCGATCTGCGCCGCCCACTGCGCGAGGACGATCACGAGCGCCAGCGCGGAGGCGGCCCACACCGCGCCCAGCGCCATCCGCTGGACGCCCTGGTCGATGCCGTGCCGGATGAGCACCGGCAGCAGCAGCCCGGCCAGCGCGTCGACCGTCACCAGCGCCAGGCTGACCGCGAGCGGCGCCCCGAACCCGCGCAGCAGCTGCCGCAGCCCGTACGCCCGCTCGGGGCGCGCGGCCCGTTTCTCGTCGACGTCGGGGGTGTCGGTGGCGGGTGGCAGGGCCGCGACCTTGGCCAGCAGATCGGGGGTGGCGGGCATCCCGGCGAGCGCCCCGGCCATGCCGGGGCCGGGGGCGGCGGGGGCTCCGCCGCTGACCCGGTCGCGGTCCGCGCCGTTGCCGTCCGTCGTGTCGCGCCGCACCCACAGCTCGGGGGTCACGCCGTCGACGACGCGCGGAGGCTTCGCGTCGTGCGGCCGGGCCTCCCCGTCGGGCGTGTCGCCGTCCGCGGCGCCGTGCTCCGCGGCGGCGCGGGCGACGGCGGGCGCCGGATGCGGTCGCTCCGGCTCGGCCGCGGAGCTGTGCTCCGCGCCGGGCCCGCCGTCCCTCCGCGCCAGGCTGCTGCTGATGACCGCGCGGGCCACAGCGCGGTCCGCTCCGGCGGCCCAGCTGTCGGCCGTGGCCGGCCGGTGGCCGTCGCGGGGCGATGCGTCGGGCGCGCCGTCCGGGTGCGGCGTGTCAGCCGAGCGGTCGATATCCGGCGCGTCGGGCGCGCCGTCCAGCCCCGGCACGGCGAGCCCGGCGGCCGAAGCCTCCCCGCCGAAGGCCCCGGCGAGCGCGTCCCCGTCCACCCGGCCGTTCCCGTCCACCCGACCGGTTCCGTCCGCGGCCGGGGCGCCCGCGCCGCCGGGCGCGCCCTCGCCGAGCGACGGGGCCCACACACGTCCAGCCGCGAGCGGCCCCGCGACGGCCGCCGCGACGGTGGGACCGACCGCGGCGCCGCCCACCGCATCCGCCGCGGAGCGGCCCGCGCCGTCGCCACCCGCCACACTGCCCGCCGGGTCGCGGGTGATTCCGCTCAGCTCGTCCGGGTCGGTCAGCAGCCGCCGGTACAGGGCGCTGCGCTCGCTCAGCTCCTCGTGGGTGCCGACGTCGGCGAGTCGGCCGCGGTCGAGTACGGCGATGCGGTCGGCGAGGGCGAGGGTGGACAGGCGGTGGGCGATGAGCAGGGTCGTACGCCCCGCCATGACGCCGCGCAGCGCCTCGTGGATCTCGTGCTCGACGCGCGCGTCCACCGCCGAGGTGGCGTCGTCCAGGACGAGCAGCCGCGGGTCGGTGAGGATGGCGCGGGCCAGGGCGACACGCTGGCGCTGGCCGCCGGAGAGGGTCAGGCCCTGCTCGCCGACCTCGGTGTCGTAGCCGTCCGGAAGCGCGGAGATGAAACCGTCGGCCTGGGCGGCGCGGGCCGCCGCGCGGATCTGCTCGTCGGTGGCGTCCGGCGCCCCGTACGCGATGTTGGCCCGCACCGTGTCGGAGAACAGGAAGCTGTCCTCCGGCACCAGCCCGATCGCGGCGCGCAGCGACTCGTACGTCAGCTCGCGCACATCGTGGCCGCCGATCCGCACCTCACCCGCCGACACGTCGTAGAAGCGGGGCAGCAGCAGCGAGAGCGTCGACTTGCCGCTGCCGGAAGCGCCGACGACCGCGACCGTCTCGCCGGGCTCGATCCGCAGGGACAGATCGTCGAGGACGGGGCGGTCGGGGTCGTAGCCGAAGGTGACATGGTCGAACTCGACGGTCGCGGGCGCGTCGGCCGGCAGCTCCCGGGCGTCGGCGCGCTCCTCGATGGCGGGCTCGGTGTCGATCAGCTCGAAGACCCGCTCCACACCGGCCCGCGCCTGCTGTCCGACCGTGAGCACCATCGTGAGCATCCGGACCGGCCCGACCAGCTGCGCGAGGTAGGTGGAGAAGGCGACGAAGGTGCCGAGCGTGACCTGGCCGCGGGTGGCCATCCAGCCGCCCAGCGCCAGCATGGCGACCTGGCCGAGGGCGGGTACGGCCTGGAGGGCGGGGGTGTAGCGGGAGTTCAGGCGCACGGTCCGCAGCCGGGCGGCGAACAGCCGGCGGCTGACCTCGCGCAGTTTCCCGGTCTCCTGCTCCTCCTGCCCGAAGCCCTTGACCACGCGCACTCCGGTGACCGCCCCGTCCACGACCCCGGCGACGGCCGCCGCCTCCCCCTGCGCGTACCAGGTGGCGGGGAACAGGCGGGTGCGGCTGCGCGAGGCGAGGATCCACAGGGCGGGGGCGAGGGCGAGGGCGATGACGGTGAGCAGCGGTGAGAGCGCCGCCATCACGATCAGCGAGATCACAAAGAGCAGAACGTTGCCGATCATCATCGGCACCATGAACAGCAGCCCCTGGATGAGCTGGAGGTCGCTGGTGGCGCGGCCGACGACCTGCCCGGTGCTCAGCTCGTCCTGCCGCCTGCCGTCGAACCGGGAGATCGCCGCGAACATCTCGGTGCGCAGATCGTGCTGTACGTCCAGCGCGAGCCGGCCGCCGTAGTAGCGCCTGATGAAGGTGAGGCCGTAGACGACGACCGCGGCGACGACCAGCAGGGTGGCCCACGGGGCGAGCGAGCGGTCGTGCTTGACGATCACATCGTCGATGATCAGCTTTGTGACGAGCGGCACCAGCGCCGTCACGGCCATCCCGCCGAGCGAGGCGCCGAGGGCCAGCAGCACGTCACGGCGGTACCGCCAGCAGTAGCGGATCAGCCGCCGCGCCCAGCCGTCCTGCCGTGTCTCGGCCTGACGCCCATCGCCCTGACGTATACCTGCCTCGTCCGCCGTCGCGTCCGCCACCCGTGACCTCCCGGTCTGCCTTTGCTACCGGAAGGCACCAACGCTCTGGTGTGCGGATTTCATCCTGCCGCAACAAAACGGGGCCAGGGGCTCGGCCCCTGGCCCCCGCCGTGACCTGTGGATTCCGCCCTTCAGGCGCCGCTGCTCGGCAGCCGGACCGTCAGCGCGTACAGGCGGGTGATCTGGTTCACGTTCGCGTTGTCGTCGCTGACGAGCAGAAGGGTCAGCTCGTCATCGGAGGGGTGGTCGATGATGGTCATGCCCTCGATGTTGTCGAGCAGCTTGTTGTGCTGGGGCTGCTTGGCGGGTGCGCCGAGGTCGGGGCATGTGACGAGATCGGCGAGCAGGGTCTTCCTCACGAGGTGGGCCGCCCCGGGCAGGTTCTCGACGTCGGTGACGTCGCTCGCCTGGCTCAGATCGGCGAGGTAGAGGCGGACGGTGTTGCCGCTCGGAGAATGGCCGCGTTCGAGGACGAGGAGACGGCCGTCGGGGGTCGCGGCGATCTCGGAGATGCCGAGATCCTTGTTCGCGTTGTCGGGATTCTTGTCGACCGCGTAGCCGTACTGCTTGCTGATCTTGAAGTCCTTCGCGGCCTGGCCCTGCTCCCGATGCCAGCTCTGCAGCCGCACCAGCGTATGCCCCGCGGTGTCCTTGCCGTCCCCTTCCAGCGGCCCCTCCATGGAGGCGATGAGGGTCTGGCCCCCGGGCTGGAGGGTCAGCCCTTCGAGGGTCAGATTCCTGTCGGGGGCCCGCCCGGCGGGCTTCACCAGCAGCCTCTTGGGCATGTCCAGCTTGACGGGATTCTTGCCGGACTCGTCGTAGAGCCGGATGGACGGCTCGATCTCGGAGGTGATCAGGCGGGTCCTGTCGCTGTCGATCACCACGGCCTCGGAGTCGAGTGAGGGATATCCCTGCTCGTCCCGGAGATCGGTCACCGCGCCCGGCTTCAGATCGGGCTCCATGTCCAGGCGGAACAGCAGGGACCGGTCGGAGAGCGCGGCGATGGAGCCGTCGGCGTCAACAGCGAGGCCGGAGAGATTTCCGACGTACCTCTTCCGGAAGAGGGTCGCGTCGAGGTCGTCGGAGAAGGCATCGACATCCACGTTGTCCGAGCACTTGTGGTCGTCGTCCTGGGCGCGGGCGGTCGCACTGCCACCCGCGACGCCCAGGGAGCCGCAGAGCGCGAGGGCGGCGGTGGCGGTGGCGAGTGCGATACGGAGATGGCGGCGCATGGGCGTTCCTCTTCGGTGGAAAGCGGCCTGAACCGCGCGGCTGAGTTTGCCGACGCGGCTCCGGACGCTAATTCGCCCACCTGGAGCCCGAGTTGAGCGCCGTACTAGGCCGCCGCACCCGCCGCCTCCGGTGCGACCTCCTCTGCGAGCGTGACCTCCGCGCACCGTCCGGCCAGCTCGCCCAGGGGCAGTCCGAGGACGCCGGCCAGGGCGGCGACGGTGAAGAAGGCGGGGGTCGGGGCCCGGCCGGTCTCGATCTTGCGGAGGGTCTCGGCGGAGATCCCGGCCTCGGCAGCGACCTCGGCCATGCTGCGTTCGCCGCGGGCCTGGCGGAGGAGGAGGCCGAGGTACCGGCCGCGTTCGCGTTCCAGCGGGGTGAGAGGAGTGCGCACCATGACCGTGATACTAATACCGGTATAAGAATTGGGTCGAGGTACCTCGCCGCATCATCAGGAGGCCACCATGGTGGAGATCAAGACCGACGCGTCGCTGGACGCCATGCGCGAGGCGGGGCGCGTCGTCGCCGCCGCGCTCGCCGCCACGCAGGAGGCCGCGGCGGTCGGCGTGTCGCTGCGCGAGCTGGACGAGGTGGCGCGCGCGGTGCTCGCGGAGGCGGGGGCCGAGTCGCCCTTCCTCGGCTACCGGCCGCACTTCGCGCCCACCCCCTTCCCGGCCGTGATCTGCGCCTCCGTGAACGACGCGATCGTCCACGGCATCCCCAACGGCTACCGGCTGCGCGACGGCGACCTGGTCAGCATCGACTGCGGCGCGATCGTCGACGGCTGGGCCGGCGACGCCGCCGTCAGCTTCATCGTCGGCACCCCGCGCCCCGCCGACCAGCGCCTGATCGAGGCCACCCAGCAGGCCCTGGCGGCGGGCATCGAGGCGGCCGTGGTCGGGGCCCGCATGGGGGACATCGCACACGCCATCGGCACGGTCGGCCGCGCCGCGGGGTACGGCATCCCCGAGGACTTCGGCGGCCACGGCATCGGCCGCCGGATGCACGAGGACCCGCCGGTGCCCAACGAGGGCCGCCCCGGCCGCGGCTACCCGCTCCGGCACGGGCTGGTGCTGGCCATCGAGCCGATGTTCATGGCGGGCGGCCTCGACGCGTACACGACCGACGCCGACGGCTGGACGCTGCGCACCCCGGACGGCAGCCGCGCGGCGCACAGCGAGCACACGGTGGCCATCACGGAGGACGGCCCGCACGTACTGACGGCGCTGTGACCCGCCGTTCCGTCGGGCTCCTGGCGCGCGCTTCCTGGCGCACGCTTCCTGGCGTACAAGCCCCGACTCCCCTCGGCTAGGATCCCCGCGTGGACACCTACTGGCACGCCGTAACACCGCCGCCGTGCGCCTGATCGGGCGCACGCGCTGAAAGCTTGATCCCCCTGCCGCTCCCGGCCGCCGCCACGCGCTGATCGCGCGGGCTGCCCGGGGCCGCCGTCGTGCGCCCGTTCTCGAAATCCAGCCTCTTGACGGTTTCGACAACGGAGTTCACGACTGTGGCTCAGCACACCCCTGCTTCATCCGGCGTGTCCCCTTCATCCGCGCCTTCACCCGCGCCTTCACCCGCGTCACGCCCCGCGCCGCCCCCTACGTCCCCGGGCACCCGCCCCAACCGCCTCATCGACGGGCCGCTGCCCATCCTCGCGGCGGCGGTGCTCTGGGGCACCACCGGAACCGCCGCTTCCATGGCCCCCGCGGGCACCTCCGCGCTCGCCATCGGCGCCGCGAGCCTGGCCCTGGGCGGGCTGCTGCTGTTCCTCACCACCCGCGGCCGGTGGACGCTCTTCACCGCGTCCACCGGCGCGGAGCGGCGGCTCCTCGCCCTCGGCGCGCTCGCCGTGGCCGGAAATCCGCTCAGCTTCTACCCGGCCGTGGCACGTACGGGCGTGGCCGTGGCCGCCGTGATCGCGCTGGGCAGCGCGCCCGTCTTCACCGGCCTGCTGGCCTGGGCCACGGGCCAGGCCGGGCCGACCAAGCGCTGGGCCGTCGCCACCCTGGCCGCGGTGGCCGGGTGCGCCGTCCTGACCCTCGGCCCCCAGCTCACCGGGGACCCGGCGCACATGGACGCCACCGGAATCGGCCTCGCCGCGCTCGCCGGGCTCTCGTACGCCACGTACTCGCTCATCGGCGGGCGCCTCATCGGCCGGGGGCACCCGTCCGCCGCGGTCATGGGCGCGATGTTCGGCGCGGCGGGGCTGCTGGCGCTGCCCGTCCTGCTCGCCACCGGTACGGCGTGGCTCGCCACCGTCCGCGGCGCCGCGGTGGTCCTCCACCTCGGCGTGTTCCCCGTCTTCCTCGCCTACCGCCTCTTCGGCCACGGCCTGCGCCACACCCCGGCGTCGGTGGCCACCACCCTCAGCCTGGCCGAATCCGCGGTGGCGGCGGTGCTGGGCGTCACGGTCGTGGGCGAGCGCCTGCCAATGGTGTCCTGGTGCGGGCTGGTGATCCTGGCCCTGGGCCTGGTGCTGCTGGCCGCACCGAGGCGGGCGGGTCGCCGCGGGCCCGGCTGACCTGACTGCCCCAACTTCCCCGGCCGGCCCGGTCCGGTGTTGCGGTGGGGGGGCTACCCCCACCGCAACGTGGTGGCCAGCCGGATGGGCGGTGACCTGCGCGTGCGGCGATCGTGTGTCCATCGGGGATCGGCCCGGCAGACCACGTGAACGAACGATCAGGCAGGGGAGACATTGAATGCTCCCCTTCGCGAACGAAGGGGATTCCTGGCTCAGGCCGCCGTCCGGAACCGCGTTCCGGACGGACTTGCGCCCTCGACACCAGCAGGGTCCAGACCGGCCCTGACGAGCATCACGCGCGCGGAGTTCTTGTCCCGGGGCGAGACGGCTCCGCAGGCGGTGCAGGTATAGGTGCGTTCACCCAGCGGCAGGGCGTGCTTGGCTCTCGCTCCGCACTGTCCGCAGTCCATCGTGGTGTACGCAGGATGAACCAGGTAGACGATGCGCCCGTGCTTACGGGCCATCTCCACCAATGCCTGTTTGGTGGCGCCAATGGCGGCGTCCGCGGCCTTCCTCGCCATAGTCGACTTGGCCAGGAACTTCGGGCGGAAGTCCTCCACCGCAACTGCGTCATGGTCCCGGACCACCGTCTTGGCCCACTTGCGCCCAGTGTCCTGGCGCTGCCGGGCCACCTTCTTGTGCGCCTTGGCGCGCAGCCGCTTCGCTTCCCGATAGCCGCGCGAGGCGGCCTGCCCCTTCTTGGGTTTGCGGCGGGCCATCATCCGGTCGTAGCGGGAGACCTTCGCCCGGGCCTTCCGCCCGTGCTCCGGATGCGGCAGGTCGTGATC
The DNA here is from genome assembly GCF_042734105.1 of Streptomyces sp. NPDC059679. NCBI lineage: Bacteria > Bacillati > Actinomycetota > Actinomycetes > Kitasatosporales > Streptomycetaceae > Streptomyces > Streptomyces sp. NPDC059679. Next base: position 341,629 of record NZ_JBHWES010000002.1, read on the forward strand.
GTCGGAGGTGGTAGTGGCGGTCTCCTTCACACCCCAGTCGATGCCGAGTACCCGGCCTGCGGCGGGCAGCGGCTCGGCCGGGGCGGGCGCAACGAACGAGGCGTACCAGTGGCCGAGGCTGTCCCGGTAGATCCTTACCGAGGACGGCTCGGCGGGCAGCGTCCGGGACCACACCACCCTCAATTCGATGCCGCCCGCCAGGTACAGACGGCCGTCCTTGAGCCGGAAGCCGCGCCGGGTGTAGTTCAGCGTCGGGTCGGCCTCGTGCTTCTTCTTGAAGCTTGGCATTCCGGCGCGCTGCCACATCGGCAGGCGCCCCTTGATGTCCTTCAGTGCTTTGGTCCGGGACCTGCCGAAGTCCCGGATGATCTGCTGCTGCGGCACCGACGAACCCGACGCCAGCCACGGGACAAGGCCCCGGCCTCGGTCAGCATCCGGTCCAGTTGAGCCGGACCGCAGGTCAGCTTGGCTTCGGGGTGAGCCTGGTTGTGCGAGTGGACAGCCTTGGACTTGGCCACGCACTCGTTCCAGATCCAGCGGCACCGGCCCCACTCCGCCTCCAGTGCGGCCCTTGCCGTGGCAGACACACGCAGCCGGTAGGTGTATCGGGTATGCCCGATATTCACCTCAATCGCCTGCAGTATCTCCATATACGCACTGCAGCAGGATAGTTGAGCCGCGTGAGGCGGTTCGGGGAATCTTCTCGATGCAGGCTTCCGCCCGCGGCTTACCGCTGACGGAAGTCCGCGCCCATGGGGGACGAGTTGTGGCGGCGCTCCGCGTCGCTGGGATCAGAGGCGATTCCTTCAGACGGAGCCTGGTCGATGCCGTCGACGGCGTCGTGTGGTGGCGGTGGGGTGTGGTCGCGCCGCGGGAGCAGGAGCGGGGTCGCCAGCATGAGCAGCCCGGCGATGGCGATCGCCGGGCGGGGGCCGGTGATGGCGGCGAGCAGACCCCATACAGCGGTCAGGGCCGCGGTGGTGGCGCTGCTGCTGACCGACCAGGCGGTCAGGGTGCGGGCGACCCGGCCGGGGTCGGTGTGGTCGAGCCGGTAGGTGGACAGCACCGGGTTGAACACGCCGCAGCAGGTCACCAGGCCGAGCTGGACGGCGATGATGAGCACGATCCCGGGGACACCGGGTTGCACGAACACCAACCCGATGGACCAGCACACACGCAGCACCCCGGCGGTGAGCAACACCCTGTGCTGCCCGAACCGCGCCACGAGCCGGGGTGCCAGCCGTGAGCCGACGAGGCCGCCGACACAAGGGGCCGCGAACGCGAGACCGTACTGCCAGGGCGCGAACCCGAGGCGGTCCAGCAGGAGTACGGCGAGCAGCGGCTGCGTCGCCATGATCAGGCCGTTGACCAGGATCGTGTTGAAGAACAGCGGGCGCAGCACCCGATGCCCCAGGATGTGGCGCCAGCCTTCGAGCAGATCGCCGGATCGCAGCCGCGGTGTGCTGGTCCGCTCAGGGCTCGGTGCGCCGGCCCGCGCGATCCGCTCGGGGCGCGGCTCGCTGCCGCCGATGGCGCGGATGCCCAGTGCCGAGAGCAGAAAGCTGACCGCGTCGGCGACCACGGTCGTCACCGGGCCGAACATCCCGATCGCGACCCCGCCGAGCGGCGGTCCGACCACGGTCGCGGTCCATGTCGTGGCCTCGAACCGGCCGTTCGCGACGAGCAGGTCCTCCGGCGGCACAAGTGCCTTGAGATACGCGCCGCTGGCCGCCCTGAAGGCGATGTTGGCCGCGGCGACGACGACGGAGACAACGAGAAGTTGGGCGTAGCTGAGCCGGCCGAGCGCGTACGCGGCGGGGACGCTCATCAGCGCCGCGAACCGGGTCAGGTCCATCGCCACCATGACCGGCCGCTTGCGGCGGAACTCCACCCACGGACCGAGGGGCACCGCGACCATGGCCCCCACCACCAGACCCGCGGCGGAGAGCACCGCCACCTGGGTCGGCCCGGAGTCCAGCACGAGGATCGCGATCAGGGGAAACGCGCCGAAGCCGAGCCCGGTGCCGTACGCGCTGACGGCATAAGCCGCCCACAACCACCCGAACCGCCGCCCCAGCGCCCGCCTACCCGGCATGCCCCCACGCACCTCTCACCGATCCGAACCACGACACGCTGACCACCGGCATCCAAGCGAGTGGCAGACGGCGAGAGCAAACAACCGATCGGCCAGGTGGGCACAACCAATCGTTGTGCGGGTAGCGTGGGTTGGCGTGGATCTCGATGCTGTGCGCACCTTCGTGGCCGCCGCGGACGCGGGACGGTTCCAGGACGCCGCCGCCGAACTGTCGATCACCCAGCAGGCCGTCTCCAAGCGCGTCGCCACGCTGGAGAAGACCCTCGGCGTACGGCTGTTCACCCGCACCCCGCGGGGAGCGAAGCTCAGCATCGACGGACAGGCGTTCCTGCCCCACGCCCGCGACCTCCTACGAGCCGAGGAACGGGCGATCGCCGCCGTACGCCCCGGCCGTCGCGCGCTGCGCGTCGACGTGATCGGCCGACGGCTCGCCCCGGCCGCCCTGCTGGGCGACTTCCATCGCGCGCACCCCGAGGTCGAGCTCGACGTCGTGACCCTCTTCGACGCCGACGCGGCCATCGACGCCATCCGGTCCGGCACGATCGACGCGTCCTTCCGCGCCGTCACCATGCCCGGCCGGCAGCTCCCCGACGGCATCAGGGGCGCCCGTACCTTCGACGATCCCCTTCAGATCGGGGTTGTCCGGGTCTACGACGAGCCCGTCCAACTGCTCACCGGACCGGCCCACGAACTCGCCGCCGCCCGCGCGGTCACGCCCGCCGAACTCGTCGGACACCGGATCTGGATGCCCGGCCTCGTCCCCGGAACCGAATGGGGCGCCTACTACGACGCCCTCGCCGCCGCGTTCGGGCTCACCATCGAGATCACCAGCCCCGACTTCGGCACCGGGCCCCTGCTGGACACCATCGCCGACTCCCGGTCACTGGCGACCTTCGTCGGCGAGCGGACACACCTCGTCTGGCCCGCCGACCACGGCCTGCGGCGCATCCCCCTGCGCGCCCCGACACCGGTCTACCCGCACTCACTGCTGTGGCACCGCGACAACCCGCACCCGACCCTGGCCGAGCTCCGCGACCATCTGTGCTCCGGGCGGTTCGACCACTCCCCGAAGACCGCGACCGGGACCGGGACCTGGACACCGGCCTGGGCCTAGCGACGGGGCCACCGGGACTGGGGCCGGGACCACCGCGTTGCCACTGGGGAGGCCGCCGTGCCCGGCACGGCGGCCCTACGCCAGTCGGTGCCCTTCGCGAGCGGGCTGCTCTCGCGAGCGGGCCGCTCAGTCCTGGTAGACCTTGTTGGTCCCCGGTCCGCCCGAGAGCGTGTCCGTGCCCTTGCCGCCGTGGATGGTGTCGTTTCCGCTGTTGCCGTAGATCGTGTCGTCACCCTCCTCGCCGTAGAGGGTGTCGTTGCCCCGGCCACCGTAGATGTGGTCGGCGTCGGACAGGCCGTGGATCACGTCGTTCCCGTCCTCGCCGTACATGTTGTTCTCGGTGTCGGCGACGCCTCCGCTCATGGAGTCGTTGCCGGGACCGCCGTAGCAGTCCATCGAGCAGTTGGTGATGGTGTCGTCACCGGCGTCGCCGTAGGGCCCCATGCCCCAGACCCCGCCGCCGCCGTCGAGGCGGTCGTCGCCGTCGCCGCCGTGGAACACGTCCCGCGCGGAGCCCTTGAGAACGTCGTCGCCGGGACCACCGTAGATCGAGGAGTAGGCGCTGCTGTCGGCGTCGACGGTGGCGGTGTCGTTGCCGTCACCGAGGTTGACGTCGTAGTTGTCCGAGTCGTCGGAGCCCAGGGGGACTTCGGTCGCGCACCGGACGACGGTGTGGTCGGCGGCCGAGGGGTACACGCATTCGTCGTATTCCGCCGCGGTCGGATCGATGGTGATGTCACCCCGATCGCGGAAGGTGATGACGTAGTACGACTCCCACTCGCTGCGCTGTTCGATCTCCACGGAGACCTTGAGGTTGTTCGTCTGTGCGGCAGCGCCCTTGTACCAGAGCTCGCTGTCCTCGTGGACGACGGAGGCCACCGTGGTGGCCGCCTGGGCGGCAGGGGCCGCGAATAAGGCTCCCCCGAGGGCGAGGGCGAGCGTGGAGGTGCCGGCGATGATTCCGTGCTTACGCATGCCAGAAGTGACCCTTCGCGGTGCTTGATGGTGGTCAGGCCGACGCGCAACGGGAAGGCGTCGGCAAAGCGGTAGACACGGCTCCGGGGGCCGGGGTTGTGCCGGAAAAGGCACTTCCGTTGCCTGGGGCGAACATGTCATCCCGGGGTTTCCTGGCGTTCTTCTGGAGGGCACCGAAGGGCAACTCTGCGGATGGCTCCAGTGGTTGAGGTGTGACCTGGCCTCGCCGCGGCATCAGGTTCTGCGCCGCGCGTTGCATGTGGGTGCGGCTCGCTGCACTGCGCGGCGCTTCGCGGGTGCAGATACGCTCCGCTGCGCTTCGCAGCGCGGTCTCGGACCCTCCGGGTCCAAGACGAAACCCGCACCCGCCCGAGCCGAATGCCGCGAGACGGCGCACAGGCGCAGGCGAAGCGAACGGGGAGGCTAGGCCATGCGCAGCAGATGGTCCGTCGGCCCGTAGCCGATCTTCCAGTCGATGTAGATCCCTGACACACCGTCATCGACGCACCGCAACCCCACCGTCACCCAGCGGACCGCCCCGTCGCCGCCGAGCGAGAAGGCGACCGCCGCCTCGAACCGCTCGCCCCCACACACGGACACTCGGCCGGACCCGGCTCCTGGTCCTCCCAGTACTCCTCCCGCCAGTACGGCTCGCTGTCCGCGATGAACGCACGGCTTTCGCACCCGGCACACACGCAGGGGACAATCCTCGCCGGGCGGTCGTCGACGGCGCTCCGGAGAAAGGCCGCGAGCTCGGCGGAGACACCCTCGTCGACCTGGTCATCAGCATGCACGGGCACATCGTCCCAGACGCCCGTCCCGTCAGACCCGCCCGGCTCGTCAGGTCTCCGTCGGCATCGCGCAGGCAGCCGCGATGGCAGCGGTGTCCCAGTAGAAGGGGTGGACCTCGGCGATCCGCCCGTCCTTGAACGCGACCGTCTGAAGTATGGGAAAGGCGAGTTCCCGGCCGCTGGCACGGGCGCGAGCACGGACCCGGGTGAACACCACCGCGGTCTCACCGGTGCCCAGGAACTCCTGCTCCACCATGTCGAACACGTCCCAAGTCCGGCTCATCTCCACGAAGAACCTCTCCATGCCCGCATGCCCACGCCAGGTGCCGCCGTAGGGCAGGGCATCGGCCTGGTGCAGTACGACATCGGGCGCGAAGAAGGGCGCGAGCATGTCGAACGGCGCCTCACCCGGGCCTCCGGCCGCCAGGTACTCCGCCTCGGCCGCGTACATGCCGGTGAGGATGGCCATCGAGTCTGTCGTCGAGGAACCTGTCGAGGCATTCGTCGCTGAATCAGTCATGCCGCCAGCATGATCACCTCCGTAGGCGCATGCTGGCGGCATTCGGACCTCGCTGTGCACATGCCTTACGCAGCCACCGGCGCCCGCTCGTCGAGCAGCCCCTCGCCCCGCAGATCGGCCCACACCCCGTCCGGGATCTCGGCCCCGAACGACTCCAGATTGCTCCGCGCCTCCTCGGCGGTACGCATCCCCACCACGATCCCCACGACGATCGGATGCCGCAGCGGAAACGCCATCGCCACCTGCGGCAACGTCACGCCGTGCGCCTCGCAGACATCCGCGATGCGGTGCGTTCGGCGGAGCAGTTCCTGCGAGGCGGGCGCGTACTCGAAGTGCGCGCCTTCGGCGGGGCGCGGGGTGGCGAGCAGACCCGAGTTGAAGATCGACGCCGCGAGTACGGAGACGCCGCGCTCGGCGCACGCGGGCAGCAGGTCGTCCAGGGCGTCGTGCTGCAGGAGCGTGTAGTAGCCGGACAGCATCACCGCGTCCACGTCCGCCTCTTGGACCAGCTTGGTGAGCATGCCGGTGTGGTACATCCCCGCCCCGATGGCTCCTACGACGCCCTCGGCGCGCAGCTCGTCGAGGGCGGGGTAGCCGGTGCGCAGCGCGTCCTCGAAGTGTTTCTCCGCGTCGTGGAGAAACAGCATGTCGATGCGGTCGACGCCCATGCGGGTGAGGGAGTCCTCGACGCTGCGGCGTACACCGTCGCGCGAGAAGTCCCACACCCGGCGGTGCGTCGCGGGCACCTGGAACGCGTCGTCCATACGGCCCGCCGGGTCCTGCGGGACGAGCAGCCTGCCGACCTTCGTCGACAGCGTGAACTCGTCGCGCGGCTTGGTGCGGAGGAGGTCGCCCATCCGGCGCTCGGAGTGTCCGATGCCGTAGTGCGGCGAGGTGTCGAAGTACCGGATGCCAAGATCCCACCCCACGGCCAGCGCCCCCGCGGCGGTCTCGTCGTCCAACGCCTGGAACAACCCACCCAGCGGCCCACCCCCGAAGCCCAGCTCCGTGACCTCTACAGTGCTGCGGCCGAGCCGGTTCTTCCTCATCCCGCGGTTCCTCCTCGTGTCACGGCGCCGACGGGCGGCAAGTTTGCCGTGGGGGTGGCGGGGCGCCAACCGGTTTTCGGGGCGGGATGGTTCAGGAGGTGAGGCGGTCGAAGTCCCCGGCCTTCACCCCGGCTATGAACGCGGCGAGGCGCATGGGGGTAGTGGAGACGACGACGCGGGGGTCGTCGCTCTCACGTATGAGGGTGGTGTCGGCGCGCCGCGCCAGCTCTACGCAGTTCTCGCCTCCGGCCCCGGAGTAGGACGACTTCTGCCACTTCAACGATTCGCTCATGCCTGCCTTCTCATAGTTCCCGTGCGATATGACGGATGAGCTGCCGGGAGTCCTCGACGCCGAGCGAACCGCCCTCGGCGATGTCGAGCAGTTCCCGGTAGCTCTGCAAGTCAACCTCAGCGTGTAGATACCGCCCGCCGAACGGTGTGTCCACCTGAACCGTGTCCAACTGCGGGACAGCGCCGCCCGCGTAGAGCACCGGCGTCGTGACTTCGATGAAGTCCTCGTTGGTGAAGGGGACCACGCGCAGCGTCACCGTGGGCCACTCCGCGACCTCCAGGAGCCGTTCCAGTTGCGCCCGTACCACCTTGCGGCCGCCGAAGCGCATCCGCAATGCCGCCTCGTGAATGATCGCGACGTTCGGCGGAGGGGTCTCTCGGTCGAAAATCACCTGCCGTCGCATGCGATGCTCAACGCGTGCCTCGATCTCGTCGTGCGGGAGCCTGGGGATGTTTCCGCTGAACAGGGCTCGCGCATAGTCCTCCGTCTGGAAGATTCCCGGCAGCGAGACGCTCTGCACCGAGCGCATATAGGTGGCGTGGTGCTCCAGCTCCGCGACGTCCAGGAACCCGGGCGCAAGGATGCCCCGGTACTCATCCCACCAGTGCTGACCACGGTGCTCACGCGCGATGACACACAATGCCTCGATCAGCACATCGTCCCCGCACGAGTAGAAGGTCGCGAGCCGACGAATGCGCTCCTCGCTGACGCCGATCCGCCCGGACTCGATGTGGCTGATCTTGCCCTGGTCGGTGCCGAGCAGCCCAGCGGTCTCGCGTGCCGTCTTACCAGCACGCTCGCGGAGTTTACGCAGTTCGGCACCCAAGCGCGCTTGTCGAGCCGTGGGGTTGTCCCTGGCGGGCATCGCGTACGTTCACCGATCCTTCCGGTCCTCCGGGCCTCGTGCGCAGCGATACCACACGACCACCCACAGGAGTGACATCTACTCAGCAACCTTGCTACGGGGCTCCCCTGCCACCTACCTTCTGTGATCGTACCGCTACCGAGACAGCACATCGCGCGGCGCCGGAAGGGATCACCATGGCCGACCTGCCAACCCAACTACCCATCCACGCAACGGAACCGGCCCACCGCTATCGACTCCGCGCCCCCAACATCCCCGAAACCGCCAAGGTCGCCCGCGAGATGATCGCGGGCCTGCTGCTGGCCACCGGCCACCCCGCCCTCGTCGAGACCGCGCGCCTCCTGGTCACCGAGGTGGTCGCGAACGTCCACCTCCACACCAAGGTGCCGCTGCTCTCCCTCGAAGCGACGCTCCGGGGCCCTCAACTCCACGTATCCGTACGGGACGACGACCCCAATGGCGCACCCTGGCCACCCGAACCCCGCACCCCCGAGGCGGAAGCCGACGCCGAGAACGGGCGTGGCCTGCTGCTGGTCCAGGCGTGCGCCGACGCCTGGGGGACGGTGTGGCACGGTGGAATCCAGCCCACCGGCAAGAGCGTGTGGTTCTCACTGTCCGACGCGCCCGTCCTGAAGACGACGTAGGGCATCTTCGCCTCCGGCGGGCTCCGCTGACCCACCCCAGCGCGGAGCGGCCCGCTCGTACGTTGCCGGGCGCCCACCCTATTCTGACCGTGAGGTACCTCAACAGACGCTGCGGCGGACAAGGATGCGAGCATGGACGACAACGCCGTGACGGCCGAAGAGCTGGGATTGCGCTTTCTGGCGCTCTCGCACCGGGTGCGGCGGGTGGTCGACGACCGGATGGCCGCGGCGGGGCTGTCGCTGGCACGGACCAAGCTTCTGCGGATACTGCGGGAGCTGGGTCCGACGCGTCAGTCGTCGCTGGCGGAACACCTCGGCTTCGCCGCGCGTACGGTCACCGAGACCGTCGACGGGCTGGAACGGGACGGGCTCATCGAGCGCGCGACGGACGCGACCGACCGCCGCGCCAAGCTGGTCTCCCTCACCCGGGCCGGGAGCGCCGTACTGGTCACCGCCACTCAAGCGGGAGAGCAGGTGCTTCAGGAGGTCTTCGGCAGCCTCGGCCATGAGCAGCGCGCCAGCATGATCCAGCTCTGCGATCTGATCGACTCCGCGGCCCGGACGGCGGCCGGTCCGGCTCGACCACCGAGGACGACCGCCCAGGGCGTTCCTCACACTGCGTAAAGCGCCACCACGGGTGACGGCCTCTCGGGCGGAGTCGTTCATGCCGCGGTGGCGAGGATGTCCTGGAGCAGCGTGGCAGTCCTCTCCCAGAGGTCCCGCTGGATCGCTTCGCTGCGGCCAGGCTCCGGGCACGGGAGGGGTTTGGCATCCTTGACGGAGAAGTAGCCGCTGGTGACCTCGGCGAACCGGGGATCGATGGCGAGCCGCTCGATGATGCCGGCGCCGCGCCGGGGGTCTCCCACCCGCAACAGGCGGAAGGTCCTCTCCAGCACACCGGACAGCGGCAGCTCACGGCCGAGTCCGCTGGTGTTGAAGCCGGGGTCGCAGCAGTTGGCCGTGATTCCGGTGCCCGCGAGCCGCCGGCCGAGTTCCTGGCTGAACATGATGTCCATCAGTTTCGTCCGGCCGTAGAGCCGCGAGGATTCCCGCCGGTTGTAGGCGTCGACGAGGGTCAGGTCCCGGGCCGGGTCGATGCCGCCGGAGTGGCGGGCGGCCTCGGAGGCAACGGTGACGATCCGCGCGGGTGCCGAGGCCAGGAGCCGGTCCCGCAGGGTCGCGGTGAGGACCCAGGGCGCGAGGTAGTTGACCGCGGTCATCTCACTGAAGCCCTCATCCGTGATCCGCTGGGAGAAGGCGTGCAGGCCGGCGTTGTTGATCAGAACGTCGATCCGCGGGTAGCGGGCGCCGACCTCCGCCCCGACGCGGCGCACATCGCGCAGTGACGACAAGTCGGCCAGGAAGACGTCTACGGGGGTGCCCGGCGCCGCGGCCTCGATCTCCTGGCGCAGTGCCGCCGCCTTCTCCTCGCTCCGGGCGATGACCCCGAGGGCGACGCCGCGGCGGCCCAGGTTCAGGGCGACCAGTCTGCCCAGGCCATTGGTGGCACCGGTGATGACCATGACGGGTCGGGTGTCCATTCGACTCTCCTCCGCCTCATACGCCGGCACACCTTGCCAAATTGCTGAGGTACCTCAGCAATAACTAAGGTAGCACGCATCAATGAGGCCCCTCAGTAAGTCGTCCGGCTGCCGCTGCGCGGATCGACGAGCAGAACCCGTCACCCGGCGGCCCGCTCCCGCAGGTGTCAGGTGCCGCTGGTCGCCTTCACCGCTCCCAGGGGCTGATCGATCCGGGGGCCGTGGCCGGGCCGGCGCTCGGGGAGGAGGGCTCTGTCGGACGGGGCCGTGCTGGAGGTCACGGCCCGGGTGGCGGTGAGGTCTTCGATGCGGTCGGCGAAGTCCGGTTCGGGCAGTGGCAGGTCGAGGTCGTCGATGAAGTCCACGGCCTGGGATACGTAGTTGATGACCGCGGTGGTGGCGGCGGGCGCGGCACGCCCCTTTTTGAGCCCGCGCAGGATGCGCAGGGCGATGGCCATCTCGTGGTCGGTGGTGGCCGACTCCTCCTCCGAGTCGGTCACGGGCGGGACGACGCCGCCCGCCTGTTCGTGCCACCAGGCCAGCCACCAGTGGGCCTGGGCCTCCTCCCCGAGGGCCATGTGGTGGAGGTAGAGGCAGTAGGCGGCGGCGGGGTCGCCGGCTCCGCTGGCGAACTGCCACCAGAACTGCGCACTGTCTTCGTGGCCGGCGAGTTGCAGGACGCAGCCCAGAGCTCGTGCGCCGGGCGGCTCGAGGATGCGGTGGGTGATGACTTCCTGTAGCTGCGCCAGAGCGCCGTCACGCCCGATGATCGCCTCGCACAGGGTCCGCAGATCCCGGGCCATCCGCTCGTCCGTATCCGGCGCGTGACCGGCGACGGCATCCCGGCCGTCGGCCGACGGCGGGCGGTCCGGGGAGCCGTCGGCGAGGCGGGCGGCGAGGCGGGCCTCGGCGGCGGCGACGTCGGGGGGAGGGGTGGGGTTGAGCAGGGCCCGCGCCAGGACGTGGTCAATGAGCGAGGTCATCGGCATTGTTTCCTTCGGTGGTCTCGAGGAGTTGCTGAAGGCGGCGGCGGGCGTAGCGCGCGGTGGAACGTACGCCGGCCTCGGTGATGCCGAGGTGGGTGGCGGTCTGGGCGACGGTGTAGCCGCGGCAGTGGAGCAGGATGACCACATCCTGCTGACGTTCCGGGAGCTTCTTGATCGCCTGATAGAGGTTCAGGCTCTCCTCGAGCATCGCGATGGGGTCGATCGCGTCGCGCAGGGCTGCGGTTTCGAAGGTCGCGTTGTCCACGAGGCAGGGGCCGCGGTTCCGGGCACGGGCCACGTCGATGGCGCGGTGCTTCATCACCTTCCAGGCGTAGGCGGCAGGGTTCTCCATGGCCAGGACGCGGGTCCAGGAACGGGCGAGCTGTTCGAACGCCTCGTCGACGGCTTCCTCGGCGTCGGCGCGATTGCCGAGGTAGACCTCGGCCCGGTGGACATAGGCGCCGCGGTGGAGCTGGTGGAAGGCGCGGAAGTCCGGGGGGAGTTCGTCGGGCAGTCCGGTCATCGAGGTCACACCGCGCAGGCGGAGGTGGTCCCGGGTCACCGCTTCCCCTCCCTGTGCCCCTGGTGCAGTTCCGAGATGCCCACGCGGACCCCGGCCGCGGCGGCGCGGCGCAGCAGGGCCAGGACGTCGCTGCCGAAGACGCGCATGACGAGCGCGGCGGTGGCGAGATCCCCTATGAGTTGAAGATTCACGGACTTTCGCTGTCCTTCTGTCGGTCGTACGAGGCTGCCCCGTCCCCGCCCCGCGAGTGCGCCGTATTGCGCCCTCTGTTACCTCTAGCGTTCGCGAGAGTCCGAATGTGCATCAGACAATACGAAATTCTTACGGACTGCACCGATCCGGTTACAGAGTGCCGGGTCAGGCCGTCGCCCGGAACCTGTGACGTAGATCTCCACCTGGTAGATCTCTTGGCTTCCGCAAGAAGCACAGGCGCCGCAGGCATCACGCGCCGCCGGAGGCTCCCGCCGCGATCTGGCGGGCCATGATCGTCGTGAGCTCGTACGCCGTGTGGGAGGCGGCCACGGACGTGATCTCCGCGTGGTCGTACGCCGGGGCGACCTCGACGACGTCGGCGGAGACCAGGTGGCAGGAGGACAGGCCGCGCAGGATCTCCAGGAGCTCGCGGGAGGTGAGGCCGCCCGCCTCGGGGGTGCCGGTGCCGGGGGCGTGGGCGGGGTCGAGGACGTCGATGTCGATGGAGACGTAGAGGGGACGGTCGCCGATGCGCTCGCGCAGTTGCTGGGCGACCTCGTCCACGCCGCGCCGCATGACGTCGGCGGAGGTGACGATGCCGAAGCCCATCTTCGCGTCGTCGTCCAGGTCCTGCTTTCCGTAGAGCGGACCGCGCGTTCCGACGTGCGAGAGGGCGGAGGTGTCGAGGATGCCTTCCTCGACGGCCCGCCGGAAGGGCGTGCCGTGGGTGTACTCGGCCCCGAAGTAGGTGTCCCAGGTGTCGAGGTGGGCGTCGAAGTGGAGCAGGGCGACCGGGCCGTGCTTACGGGCGACGGCGCGCAGCAGAGGGAGGGCGATGGTGTGGTCGCCGCCGAGGGTCATCAGGCGGGCGCCGGTGGTGAGCAGATCGTCCGCGGCGGCCTGGATGGTCTCGACGGCCTCGTTGATGCTGAAGGGGTTCGCGGCGATGTCCCCGGCGTCGGCGACCTGGGCGAGGGCGAAGGGGGACGCGTCCTGGGCCGGGTTGTAGGGGCGCAGCAGCCGGGACGCCTCGCGGATGGCGTTGCCGCCGAAGCGGGCGCCGGGACGGTAGGAGACCCCGCTGTCGAAGGGCACGCCGACCACGGCGACGTCCGCCGCGCCGCCGACCTCGTCGACGCGCGGCAGCCGGGCGAAGGTGGCGGGGCCCGCGTAGCGGGGGATGCGGGACGAGTCGACGGGGCCGAGGGGGCGGCGGTCTGTGGTCATGGCTTCGAGGGTAGGCAGGACGGGCATCCCGGCACATGTACGTTTCCGAGGGCCACGGCCGTCCTTTTTGGACGCCACGTCTATGTCGCGGCTGCTCATATGCCGCAGCCACGAGGTACGCCGCCCCCGGCGGGTCCCTCGCGCCGGTCAGCTGTCCGTGGGGCTCCCCAGGGCCGCCGCCGCGGCCGCGACGGAGTCGATGGGGGCGGCTTCGGGGGCGGGAGCGGGTGCCAGCTCGCAGGTGAAACCGAGGCGCTTCATGGCGCGGACCACCTCGCCCGCGGTGAAGTCGCGGCGGTCCTGGCGGGTGACCACCGCTCCGACCTGCATGGCCGGGTAGGTGCGACGGCCGATCCGGACCGAGGGACCGGTGATCGGTTCGGGCTTGACACCGCTCATCGCTTCCTTCACCTCGTTCGCGGTCAGATCGAAGGCGTAGTTGGCGATGACGCAGCGCATAGGACCTCAGCAGGGAGAGGAGGGAGGAAGGGAGCCGGTGGGGCCAGGGTCCCACACCGGATGCCCGGCGGGAAGCTCACAACCGGGTGGCGTGGCTCCCCCCGTTCCGTCGCCGCACGTGCTAGCGTGTTAGGCAGTTGCAGTTTTGGTACCCATGAACTTTATGTGCGCCTGACAGATGTAGCGGTCAGGCGCATTTTGTTTTTCCGGTCATTCCGGATGGGGTCATTGCGGCGACACGGAATCCGTAAGGTTCGGATTCCAGTTCTGCCCCTATCGAAGGAGAATGACATGGCGACTGGCACCGTGAAGTGGTTCAACGCGGAAAAGGGCTTCGGCTTCATCGAGCAGGACGGCGGCGGCGCCGACGTCTTCGCCCACTACTCGAACATCGCCGCCCAGGGCTTCCGTGAGCTCCACGAGGGCCAGAAGGTCTCGTTCGACGTCACGCAGGGCCAGAAGGGCCCGCAGGCCGAGAACATCGTGCCTGCCTGACGCAGTACACAGTGATGAGCCGGGGCCCGCGCCCGTAAGGGTGCGGGCCCCGGCTCGCGCTTGGCCGCACCCGCCCCACGCAGACAGACTGCACAGAGAACCTGCCGCACCGGCCCCATCGCGGCCGGTCTCGAGGACGGCGGCCTTCACCCACGGCCGAGGGCCGATCGACGCCTCGGTACATGGCCCCACATGGCCCCGTCATTCACCCGATCTCCGGCACGTTCTGCGAATTCTCACCTCCGGGAACTTCCCCGTTGAGGAGTCCTCCTCGAAACGCGCCGTACGCCGTACGAGGAAGGCCCCGTATGAACCGCCCTGCCCGCTCGTCCCGCAGCGCCTCATCGTCCCGCAGCGCCTCACCGCGCTCGCGCAATCGCCGCCCGTCCGCCGCCGCGGCCCCCGCCCGCGGCCCCGTCCCCGCCGACGGGAACGAGTTCTCCCTGCCGCCGAGCACCACTCCGCTCCTGCCCGCCGTCGGCTCCTTCGCCGAGCTGGGCCTGCCGGCGGGGATCACCGCGGAGCTGGCGCGCCAGGGCGTGACCGTACCGTTTCCGATCCAGGCGGCCGCGCTTCCCAACGCGCTCGCCGGGCGCGATGTCCTGGGTCGTGGACGGACCGGCTCCGGCAAGACCCTGGCCTTCGGCCTGGCCCTGCTGGCCCGTACCGCCGAGCAGCGCGCCGAGCCCCGCCGCCCCCTCGCCCTGGTCCTGGTGCCCACCCGGGAGCTGGCCCAGCAGGTCACCGACGCGCTCGCCCCGTACGCCAGGCCGCTGCGGCTGCGCGCGGCCACCGTGGTCGGCGGGATGTCGATCGGCCGCCAGGCGGGCGCGCTGCGCGACGGCGCCGAGGTGGTCATAGCCACTCCGGGACGGCTCCACGATCTGATCGAACGCGGCGACTGCCGATTGGACCGGGTGCGCGTCACGGTTCTCGACGAGGCCGACCAGATGGCCGACATGGGCTTTCTCCCCCAGGTGACCCGGCTGCTGCGGCAGGTTCCGGCCGACGGTCAGCGCATGCTTTTCTCGGCGACCCTCGACCATGCGGTCGGCCAGCTGGTGCGCCGGTTCCTCGACGACCCGGCCGTGCACTCGGTCGACGCCTCCGCGGGCGCCGTCACCACGATGGAGCACCATGTGCTGCACATCGCGGACACCGACAAGCGCACCGTCGTCACCCGGGTCGCGGCCCGCGACGGCCGCGTCATCATGTTCCTGGACACCAAGCGCGCGGTCGACCGGCTGACGAAGCATCTGCTGGCCAGTGGCGTGCGGGCGGCGGCGCTGCACGGCGGCAAGTCCCAGCCGCAGCGCACCCGGACTCTGGACTACTTCAAGACCGGTCATGTCAGCGTCCTGGTCGCCACGAACGTCGCCGCCCGGGGCATCCACGTCGACGACCTCGATCTCGTCGTCAACGTCGACCCGCCGGCCGACCACAAGGATTACCTGCACCGCGGCGGCCGCACCGCCCGCGCGGGTGGCTCCGGCACCGTCGTCACCCTCGTCCTGCCCGACCAGCGCCGTGCGATGGCCGGTCTGATGACGGACGCGGGCATCACTCCGCACACCGCCCGGGTGCACTCCAACGACACCGAGCTGACCCGTATCACCGGCGCGCAAGCACCCTCCGGCATTCCCGTCACCATCGACGCACCGGCGACCGAACAGAAGGCCCCCGACTCCGCCGGGCACCGCCGGGGCCGAAGCCGCCGGCGCGGCCGCCGGACGCGTAGGTCCCAGCCGGGATTGGCTTCATGATCCTGTCGGGGATCCGGGCGCGGCGGCCCGGACCGTAGTGGATGCCCCCATTTCCGCGCGGCAGAGGCGACAATGGATCGCATGCCGATACCCAGCTCCGCGCCCAGCCGGGCCGAACTGATCGACCACCTGGTCCGCACCCGCATCGCCGGCGACGTCGCCACCCCCCGAGACAACAACCTCTCCCACTACCGCAAGCTCGCGAACGGCGACCGCCACTACTGGCTGGGCCTGGAACTGGGCGACCGCTGGGCCGATGAACAGGACGTACTGGCGGTCATGGCGGAGCGCTGCGGCGTGGTGGACGACCCGGAGCACCGCGCCGGGCAGGACACCATCGACCCGGAGCTCACGGTCGGGGCGCTGGACCGGATGGCCTCCGTACTGCGCAAGGCGGCCGAGGCGAAGGAGCGGGTGCTGTTCGCGACCGGGCACCCGGGCGGGCTGTTGGACGTCCACCGCTTCACGGCGGCGGCGCTGCGGGCCGCGGGGTGCGAGATCGTGGAGATCCCGGGCGGGCTGACGGCCGACGAGGGGTACGTCTTCCAGTTCTGCGACGTGGCGATGCTGGAGCGCGGCGCGACGCTGTGGCACACCCACTCCCCCGCCCCCATGGCCGCGATCCTGGACGGTCTCGAGCAGGAGGGGCGGCCGCTGCCCGATCTGGTGGTCGCCGACCACGGCTGGGCGGGGTGCGCGGGGCAGCGCGGCATCGACGCGGTGGGGTACGCGGACTGCAACGACCCGGCGCTGTTCCTCGGCGAGGCGGAGGGCACGCTCCAGGTGGTGGTGCCGCTGGACGACCATGTCACCAACCCGCGGTTCTACGACCCGATGGTCGCCTATCTGCTGGACGCGGCGGGGCTCACGGCCGAGTCCTCCTGACGCGAGCCGGCCGCTTCGACGCACCGCGAGCGGCCGCGCTACGCGCGTCAGGACGGTTGTGCGGCGAGTGAGCCGAAGGGGCGCAGCCGCCCGCGCCGGAGGCGCTGATGTCACTGTGAAAGGGAGAGCGCGCGCAGGCCCCGAGGACTGCGATCCATATGCGGCTCCGCCGCGCGAGGGGCCGAGCACGGTCGACCGTCGACAGGGGCTCAGGCGCCCCGGAGGCGAACCGAGCCCTAAAGAGGAGGGCGGGGCACGCGCATCATGCCTTCCTGGATCACGGAGACCGCCAACTGCCCGTCGGCGGTGAAGATACGGCCCTTGGCCAGCCCCCGGCCGCCGGACGCGGAGGGGCTCTCCTGGTCGTACAGCAGCCACTCGTCCGCGCGGAACGGGCGGTGGAACCACATGGCGTGATCCAGGCTGGCGCCGACGATGTCGCCGACCGCCCAGCCGCCGCGCCCATGGGCCAGGAGCACCGAGTCCAGCAGCGTCATATCGGAGACGTAGGTGGCCAGGCAGAGGTGGGTCAGGGGGGCGTCGGCGGCGCCGTCCAGTTTGCCGTTCGTCCGGAACCAAACCTGCGACTTCGGCTCACGCGGCTCCCCGACGCTCGCGTACGGCGGCGCGTCCACGTACCGCAGATCGATCGCGGCCCGCGCCTCCAGCATCCGCTCGATCACGCTCGGGCCGCTGAAGAGGTGGGCGTACCGGGGCAGCAGCTCCTCGCCCGTCGGCAGGGAGAGCGGGTCGGGCACGTCGGGCATCGGCTCCTGGTGCTCAAGCCCCTCCTCGTGGCGCTGGAAGGACGCCGAGAGGTGGAAGATCGGCTGGCCGTGCTGGACCGCCACGACCCGGCGGGTGGTGAAGGAGAAGCCGTCGCGGATGCGGTCGACGGTGTAGACGATGGGCGCGTCCGGGTCGCCGGGGCGCAGGAAGTACGAGTGCAGCGAGTGCGCCGGGCGGTCGGCCGGGACGGTGCGGCCGGCCGCGACCAGGGCCTGGGCGGCGACCTGGCCGCCGAAGACGCGCGGCACCAGGGGTGCCGCGCTGCTGGTGCCGCGGAAGATGTCCAGGTCGATCTGCTCCAGGTCGAGCAGATCGAGCAGATTCTGTAGCGCGCCTTGTGGTACGTCCTGCGGTGCGCCTTGTGGTGCTTCGTTCATGGTTTGAAGAGTTTTGCAGACCAAGATTGCGCGGGTCTTACGGATCTCACAGGCCCATCGACTTCGCGACGATGGACCGCATGACCTCGCTGGTGCCGCCGTAGATGCGGGTGACGCGGGTGTCCGCGTACAGACGGGCGATGGGGTACTCCATCATGTAGCCGTAACCGCCGTGCAGCTGCAGGCACTTGTCGATCACGACGGCCGCGCGCTCGGTGGTGAAGAGCTTCGCGGAGGCCGCGTCGGCCGCGGTGAGCTCGCCCGCGTCGTGGGCCTCCAGGGCCCGGTCGACGACCGCCTGCATCGCGTCCACCTCGGACTTGCAGTCGGCGAGCGCGAACTTGGTGTTCTGGAAGGACGCCACCGTCTTGCCGAAGATCGTACGGTCCGCCACATACGCCTTGGCGAACTCGACGGCCGCCGCGGCCTGCGCGTATGCGCTGACGGCGATGCCCAGGCGCTCCTGCGGGAGGTTGTGGGTGAGGTATTCGAAGGCCCGGCCCTCCTCGCCCAGCAGGTCCGCCACCGGCACCTTGACGTCGGTGAAGGACAGCTCGGCGGTGTCGGAGGTCTTCAGGCCCAGCTTCTCCAGTTTGCGGCCGACCGCGTAGCCCTCGCTCTGGGTGTCGACGACGAGGATGGATATGCCGCCGCGGCGGTCCTCGGGGGTGGCGGGGGCGGTGCGGGCGCAGACCAGGACGCGGTCGGCGAGGACGCCGCCGGTGATGAAGGTCTTGGCACCGTTGAGGACGTAGTGCGTGCCGTCCTCGGACAGCTTGGCGGTGGTCTTCATACCGGCCAGGTCGGAGCCGGTGCCCGGCTCGGTCATGGCGATGGCGGTCATCAGGTCGCCGGCGATGAACGGGGGCAGCCAGCGCCGCTTCTGCTCCTCGGTGGCGTACTTGAGGAGGTACGGCAGGCACAGCGCGGTGTGCACGCTGCTGCCGCCGAAGCTGACCCCGGCCCGGGCGGTCTCCTCGGTGATGATCGCGTTGAACTTGAAGCTGGTCTCGCCCGCGCCGCCGTACTCCTCGGGCACCTCGATGCCGAAGATGCCCAGCTCGCCGAGTTTCTTGTAGAACTCGCGCGGGGCCTGACCGGCCTCCCGCCACTCCTCGTAGTACGGCACGACCTCGGCGGCGATGAAGTCGCGGATGGTCTCCCGGAACGCCTCGTGGTCCTCGTTGAACACCGTACGACGCATCTGCGGCGACCTCCTCGGTCCGGCTGGCTAAGCGCTTGCTCAGCGAAAGCTACCGGCCGGTCGGCTCACTGTCCAGACCCGTCCGCCGCGGCACGGAAGGCGCCGAGCGCCAGGCGGTGCAGCAGTTCGGCGGTGGCCGCGCGGCCCGGGAGGGCGCCGGGGCGGCTGAGGTGCGGGGTGGAGTTGAGCAGCCCGAAGACGGCGTGGACACACGCCCGCGCCTCGGTCTCGGCGAGCCGGGGGTGGACCTCGCGCAGCACCTGGACCCACAGCTCGACGTACTGCCGCTGGAGCGAGCGCACCAGCTTGCGGTCGGTGTCCCGGAGCCGGTCCAGTTCGCGGTCGTGGAGGATGATCAGCGGACGGTCGTCGAGGGCGAAGTCGATATGGCCCCTCACCAGCGAGTCCAGCACGGCGCCCGGGTCCCGCTCCTGTCCCGCGGCCTCGGCGGCGCGCTGCTTGCCGCCCGTCAGGAGCCGGCCGCTGATGCCGACCAGCAGCTCCGCCAGCATGGCCTCCTTGCCCGGGAAATGGCGGTAGAGGCCCGGTCCGCTGATGCCGACCGCCGCGCCTATCTCGTCGACGCCGACGCCGTGGAAGCCGCGCTCGGCGAACAGGCGCGCCGCCTCCTTCAGGATCTGCTCGCGGCGGGTGGGGGCAGAGGCTTGCGTGCTCATGGACTTGATTCTAGACAGCGGCGTTAGTGGTCGTTAACCTGGTGGGGATGGGTTAACGCTCATTAACCACGCTTGAGCGCAGGACCGCGAGGCAAGGGGGCCCGTAGTCATGGAGCAGGCACCGGTGCTGGGCAGCGCCGCCGATCCGGCGTCCGACGCCTGGGCGGCCAATGAGGCCGCGCACCGCGAGCTGGCCGCGCGGCTGCGCGAGAAGCTGGCCGCGGCGCGGCTGGGCGGCGGCGAGAAGGCGCGGGCGCGGCACACCGCGCGCGGCAAGCTGCTGCCCCGCGACCGGGTCGACACCCTGCTGGACGCGGGCTCGCCGTTCCTGGAGCTGGCCCCGCTCGCGGCCGACGGGATGTACGGGGGGCAGGCCCCGGCGGCGGGCGTGATCGCGGGGATCGGGCGGGTGGCGGGCCGCGAGGTGATGGTGATCGCCAATGACGCCACGGTCAAGGGCGGCACGTACTACCCGATGACGGTCAAGAAGCATCTGCGCGCCCAGGACGTCGCCTTGGAGAACGGGCTGCCGTGCGTGTATCTGGTCGACTCCGGAGGCGCCTTCCTGCCCATGCAGGACGAGGTCTTCCCCGACCGGGACCACTTCGGGCGGATCTTCTACAACCAGGCGCGGATGTCGGGCGCCGGGATCCCGCAGATCGCGGCCGTGCTCGGGTCCTGCACGGCGGGCGGGGCGTATGTCCCGGCGATGAGCGACGAGGCCGTCATCGTGCGCGGCCAGGGCACGATCTTCCTGGGCGGGCCGCCGCTGGTGAAGGCGGCGACGGGAGAGGTGGTCACGGCCGAGGAGCTGGGCGGCGGCGAGGTCCATTCCAAGGTCTCCGGCGTCACCGACCATCTCGCCGAGAGCGACGCCCACGCCCTGCGCATCGTCCGCACGATCGTCTCGACGCTCCCGGCGCCGCGCTCGCGGCGCGGGGAGCTGCCCTGGCCGGTGGAGCCCTCCGAGGAGCCCGCGGTCGACCCAGCGGGGCTCTACGGGGCCGTGCCGGTCGACTCGCGCACGCCGTACGACGTGCGCGAGGTGATCGCGCGGCTCGTGGACGGCTCGCGGTTCGCCGAGTTCAAGGCCGAGTTCGGCACGACGCTGGTGACGGGGTTCGCGCACATCATGGGCCACCCGGTGGGCATCGTCGCCAACAACGGCATCCTGTTCTCCGAATCGGCCCAGAAGGGCGCCCATTTCATCGAGCTGTGCGACCAGCGCGGCATCCCTCTGGTGTTCCTGCAGAACATCTCGGGGTTCATGGTCGGCCGCAGCTATGAGGCGGGCGGCATCGCCAAGCACGGCGCCAAGATGGTCACCGCCGTGGCCTGCACGCGCGTGCCCAAGCTCACGGTCGTCATCGGCGGCTCGTACGGCGCGGGCAACTACTCGATGTGCGGGCGCGCCTATTCGCCGCGCTTCCTGTGGATGTGGCCCAACGCGAAGATCTCGGTGATGGGCGGCGAGCAGGCGGCCTCCGTGCTCGCGACCGTCAAGCGCGACCAGCTGGAGGCGCGCGGCGAGGAGTGGCCGGCGGACGAGGAGGAGGCGTTCCGGGCGCCGATCCGCGAGCGGTACGAGACCCAGGGAAACGCCTATTACGCGACGGCGCGGCTGTGGGACGACGGTGTGATCGACCCCCTGGAGACCCGCGCGGTGCTGGGCCTGGCCCTCACCGCCTGTGCGAACGCGCCGCTTCCCGGCAAGCCCGGCCAGGATCCCGTGACGCCCGGCTTCGGCGTCTTCCGGATGTGAGGGACCGTGGAGCTGAAGAGTGAGAGCCCGATGAGTCCGATGAGCCCGATGTTCGAGACAGTCCTGGTGGCCAACCGCGGGGAGATCGCCGTCCGGGTGATCCGCTCGCTGCGGCGGCTCGGTGTGCGCTCGGTCGCCGTGTTCAGCGACGCCGACGCGGACGCGCTGCATGTGCGCGAGGCGGATACGGCGGTCCGGCTGGGCCCGGCCAGCCCCGCCGAGAGCTATCTGTCGGTCAAGCGGCTGCTGGACGCGGCCGACCGGGCCGGTGCCCAGGCCGTGCACCCCGGCTATGGCTTCCTCGCGGAGAACGCGGCGTTCGCGCGCGCCTGCACCGGCGCCGGGCTCACCTTCATCGGCCCGCCCGCCGCGGCGATCGAGCTGATGGGCGACAAGATCCGCGCCAAGGAGAGCGTGCGGGCGGCGGGCGTGCCCGTGGTGCCCGGCTCCACCGGCAGCGCCCTGACCGACGCCGAGCTCGCGGCGGCCGCCCGGGAGATCGGCATGCCGGTGCTGCTCAAGCCCTCGGCGGGCGGCGGCGGCAAGGGCATGCGGCTGGTGCGGGACGAGGCGCGGCTCGCGGACGAGATCGCGGCGGCGCGGCGCGAGGCCCGCGGCGCGTTCGGGGATGACACGCTGCTGGTCGAGCGCTGGATCGACGGCCCCCGGCATATCGAGATCCAGGTGCTGGCCGACGGCTACGGCCATGTCATCCATCTCGGTGAGCGCGAGTGCTCGTTGCAGCGCCGCCATCAGAAGATCATCGAGGAGGCACCAAGCCCCCTGCTCGACCCCGACACCCGGGCGCTCATGGGCGAGGCCGCGGTGCAGGCGGCGCGCTCCTGCGGCTATGTGGGCGCGGGCACGGTGGAGTTCATCGTCCCGGGCGCCGACCCGGCGGCGTACTGCTTCATGGAGATGAACACCCGCCTCCAGGTCGAGCATCCGGTGACCGAGCTCATCACGGGTCTTGACCTGGTGGAATGGCAGCTGAGGATCGCGGCCGGCGAGCGGCTGCCCCTCGCCCAGGACGACATCTCGCTGACCGGACACGCCGTCGAGGCCCGTATCTGCGCGGAGACCGCCCGGGTCAGCGGCGGCAGGGTCGACTTCCTCCCCTCGGCGGGCACGGTGCTCGCGTTGTCCGAGCCGGACGGGGAGGGGGTGCGGGTCGACTCCGGGCTGGCCGTCGGCACCGAGGTCGGCACGGTGTACGACCCGATGCTCGCCAAGGTCGTCGCCCACGGCCCCGACCGCCCCACCGCCCTGCGCCGGCTGCGCGCCGCGCTGGCCCGCACCACCACCCTGGGCCTGGACACCAACACCGGCTTTCTACGCCGCCTCGCCGCCCACCCGGCCGTGGCCTCCGGCGCTCTGGACACCGGCCTCGTCGACCGCGAGGCCCCCGGCCTGGTGCCCGCCGCCGTCCCGGACGAGGTGTACGCGGCGGCGGCGCTGCTGCGCCAGGCGGCGCTGGAGCCGGGCGGGCCCTCCACCGTGGACGGTTCGGGCTGGGTCGACCCGTTCTCCGTCCCGACCGGCTGGCGGCTGGGCGGTCAGCCCGCCTGGACCGTCCATGCCCTGCGGGTGCCCGGACACGCCCCGGTGACCGTCCGGGTGCGCGGCCGGGCCCATGACGCGGAGGTGTGGGTGACGGGCCCGGACACTCCCGAGGCACCCAAGGCTTCCGAGACGCCCGCCGCCGAGGCGACGGTCCGCGCGCGGCTCACCCTTCCCAAGGGCGGCGACACCGTGTCCCGGGCCGTACTGGACTGGGGCGGCGTGACCCACACCTTCGCGCACGCCGCGCAGGGCGCAGGCCACTGGCTGGGCCGGGACGGCGACGCCTGGCACGTGGTCGACCACGACCCGGTGGAGGCCGCGCTGCGCGGCGGGGCGGCCGGCGCCCACGCCGGGGAGCTGACCGCGCCCATGCCCGGCACGGTCACGGTGGTCAAGGCGGCCGTCGGCGACGAGGTCACCGCCGGGCAGGGCCTGCTGGTGGTCGAGGCCATGAAGATGGAGCACGTCATCTCCGCTCCGCACGACGGCACCGTCACCGAGCTCGATGTGACCGCCGGCAGCACGGTCGCCATGGACCAGCTGCTGGCGGTCGTCACCCCGGAGACCGAGGAGCGTGATTGAACCCTCCCCCAGCCAAAGCAGAGAGATTCCTGGCTCAGGAAGCCCCGCAGACCAGCGGCCTGAAGGGTCTTACTCTCTCAACACCAGCCGGGACGGAACCTGCCCGGTTTGTTGAGCAAAGCTCGACTGCGCCGTCTTGGCTCTCGATCGGCACGGTGTGCGCGCTTGGCTCTCGCAACGCACGACACACACCTTACCCGACCATGTGGACGGTCTTTTGCCCCGTCAGCGAAACCCGTTCTTGCCCTACTCCGCAGGGGTTCGATTCCCCCAGGCCAAAGCCTGGGGCATCCTCGAAGGAGACTTGATGATGGCCCTCCCCGACACCCTGCCCATGACCTTCCCGGCCCCCGGGCTGCCCGCCCGGGTCCGCATCCATGAAGTGGGCCCCCGGGACGGGCTGCAGAACGAGAAGACGCTGGTCCCGGTGGCGGTGAAGGCGGAGTTCATCCGCCGGCTCGTCGAGGCGGGGCTGACCACCGTCGAGGCGACGAGCTTCGTCCACCCCAAGTGGGTGCCCCAGCTGGCCGACGCCGAGGAGCTGATGCCGCTGCTGGAGGGCACCGAGGCCCGGCTGCCCGTGCTGGTTCCGAACAAGCGCGGCCTGGAGCGCGCGCTGGCGCTCGGCGCGCGCGACGTGGCCGTGTTCGCCAGCGTCACCGAGTCCTTCGCCCGCGCCAATCTCAACCGCTCGGTGGACGAGGTGCTGGAGATGTTCGAGCCCGTCGTCGCCGAGGCCCGCACCGCGGGCGCCGGGGTGCGCGGCTATCTGTCGATGTGCTTCGGCGACCCGTGGGAGGGCGCGGTCCCCGTCTCCCAGACGGTCTCGGTCGCCCGCCACCTCCTCGACATGGGGTGCGAGGAGCTGAGCCTGGGCGACACCATCGGCGTGGCCACCCCCGGCCATGTGCTGGAGCTGCTGTCCGCCCTGAGCGAGGCGGGCATCCCGGCGCAGAAACTGGCGGTCCACTTCCACGACACCTACGGCCAGGCGCTGGCCAACACCCTCACGGCGCTGCAGTACGGCGTCACCTGCGTCGACGCCTCCGCCGGCGGCCTCGGCGGCTGCCCGTACGCGAAGAGCGCGACGGGCAACCTCGCCACCGAGGACCTGGTGTGGATGCTCGACGGCCTCGGCATCGAGACCGGGGTCGATCTGGGCCGGCTCGCCGCGACCAGCGCCTGGATGGCCCGGCACCTGGGCCGCCCGAGCCCCTCCCGTACCGTTCGTGCGCTCTCCCCGAAGGAGATCTGAGCCATGTCGACCGACCACCGCCTCTCTCCCGAGCACGAGGAACTGCGCCGTACCGTCGAGGCGTTCGCGCACGACGTGGTCGCCCCGAAGATCGGGGAGTTCTGGGAGCAGCACGAGTTCCCGTACGAGATCATCCGCGAGATGGGCCGGATGGGTCTGTTCGGGCTGCCCTTCCCCGAGGAGTACGGAGGCATGGGCGGCGACTACTTCGCGCTCTGTCTGGCCATCGAGGAGCTGGCCCGGGTGGACTCCTCCGTGGCCGTCACCCTGGAGGCGGGCGTCTCGCTGGGTGCGATGCCGATCTTCCGTTACGGCACGGAGGAGCAGAAGCGCCGCTGGCTGCCCGGACTGTGCTCGGGCGAGTCCCTGGGCGCGTTCGGCCTGACGGAGCCCGGCGGCGGCTCGGACGCGGGGGCCACGCGTACCACCGCCCGGCTGGACGAGTCCACGGGCGAGTGGGTGATCAACGGCACCAAGTGCTTCATCACCAACTCCGGCACGGATATCACCGCGCTGATCACGGTCACCGCGGTCACCGGCCGCAAGCCCGACGGCAGCCCCGAGATCTCCACGATCATCGTGCCCTCGGGCACCCCCGGCCTCACCGTCGCCGCCCCCTACTCCAAGGTCGGGTGGAACGCGTCGGACACCCGCGAGCTGTCCTTCTCCGACTGCCGGGTCCCGGCGGACCATCTGCTCGGCGAGAACGGCCGCGGCTACGCCCAGTTCCTGCGGATCCTCGACGAGGGCCGGATCGCGATCTCCGCGATGGCCACCGGCCTGGCCCAGGGCTGTGTGGACGAGTCGGTGGCGTATGCGAAGACCCGTGAGGCGTTCGGCCGCCCCATCGGCGCCAACCAGGCCATCCAGTTCAAGATCGCGGACATGGAGATGCGGGCGCATATGGCCCGGGTGGCCTGGCGGGACGCGGCGTCGCGGCTGGTGCGCGGCGAGCCGTTCAAGAAGGAGGCGTCGATCGCCAAGCTCTACTCCTCCGAGGTCGCGGTGACCAACGCCCGGGAGGCCACCCAGGTGCACGGCGGATACGGCTTTATGAACGAGTATCCGGTGGCCCGGATGTGGCGGGACTCCAAGATCCTGGAGATCGGCGAGGGCACCAGCGAGGTCCAGCGGATGCTGATCGCCCGCGATTTGGGTCTCGCGGGCTGACCGGTCAGCCCGCGAGGCCCGGGGCGCCCCCGCGGGCGGTCCTGGGTGGTATAGAAATAAGACGCGGGCGTCGGGTTTGGGGGGGTGGGTGTC
>NZ_JBHWES010000002.1:367526-406405 GCF_042734105.1 Streptomyces sp. NPDC059679
TCTCCGGGCGCGCCCCCCTCCCTGGCCCGCGGGTTCGGGCCGGCGCCCTTTTGGGCCCCCGCGCCCCCCCGCCCCCCCCCCCCCGGCCCGGTCAGCCCCCGCGGGCTGACCGGGCCTCGCGTGGTCTGACGGCTCGGCGTGGCGCGGCTCAGCGCGTGGGCCACGGCACCTGGGGCGAGCGGTAGTAGTCGATGCCGAGCGCGTCCCAGCGCGGACCCTGCGCGGCCAGCCGCATCCGGTACCCGGCCCAGTCGTGCGTGGCGGCCGGGGACCAGCCGAGCTCGGCGATGCCCGGGAGCCGGGGGAAGGCCATGTACTCGAGGTGCGCGCTCGTCGACAGGGTCTCCGTCCACAGCGGCGCCTCGACCCCGAAAACCGAGGACGCAGGCGCGCCCTTGATATACGCGCCCGGGTCCCAGTCGTAGGACTGCCGGGCGTCCACCAGCCCGGCCCAGTCCTGCCCCAGCGGGGTGTCCTTGTCGTACTTCATGTCCAGGTAGGCGCGGTTGGCGGGCGAGAGGATCAGCCGGGTGCCCGCCCTGGCGGCGTCCGCGACCTCCTTCTCGCTGCCGTCCTGCCCCCAGTACTGGGCGATGGCGCCCTTGGCGGGCCGGGCGCCGGTCAGCTGGTGCCAGCCGATCACCGTCTTGCCGTACTTGGCGACGAGCGGCTGGACCCGGTCCATGAAGGCCACGAAGTCCTCATGGCTGGTGGAGTGCGCCTCGTCGC
Organism: Streptomyces sp. NPDC059679; assembly: GCF_042734105.1. Classification (NCBI taxonomy): domain Bacteria; kingdom Bacillati; phylum Actinomycetota; class Actinomycetes; order Kitasatosporales; family Streptomycetaceae; genus Streptomyces; species Streptomyces sp. NPDC059679. The sequence goes on from NZ_JBHWES010000002.1 coordinate 368,256, forward strand.
CACCGATGTGGAGATAGCGGCCGGGGGTGAGCGCGGCGACCTCCCGGATCACATCGTCCGCGAAGTCGTACGTCACCTCCTTGGGCGCGCACAGCGAGCTGAAGCCGACCTCGGTGCCGGTGTAGAGCGGGGGCGCGATGCCGTCGCAGTTCAGCTCGGCGTAGGAGGCGAGCGCGGCGTTGGTGTGGCCCGGCATGTCGATCTCGGGGACGACGGTCAGATAGCGGCTCGCCGCGTACCGCACGATCTCCCGGTAGTCGGCCTTGCTGTAGAAGCCGCCGGGCCCGCCGCCGACCTGGGTGGAGCCTCCGTACGCCGCGAGCCGCGGCCAGGAGTCGATGGCGATCCGCCACCCCTGGTCGTCCGAGAGATGCAGATGCAGCGTGTTGATCTTGTACAGCGCCAGCTGGTCGATATACGCCTTGACCTGGCCGACGGTGAAGAAGTGCCGGGACACGTCCAGCATCGCGCCCCGGTAGGCATAGCGCGGCAGATCGGTGACGGTGCCGCCGGAGACGGTCCAGGGGCCTGACTGCCGGGTGTTCCGCTCGACCGCGGCGGGCAGCAGCTGCCGCAGGGTCTGCACGCCGTGGAACAGCCCCGCGGGCCCGCGGGCGCTGATGGTGATCGCGCGCTGGTTCACCTCCAGCCGGTAGCCCTCCGTCCCGAGGCCGCGCCCGCCGGGCGAGGTGCCGAGGAGCCGCAGCCGGATGGCGTCGCCGCTCCGGCCGGGCGCCGTGCTCCAGCCCGCGGTGACCGGCAGCCGGTACCCGGTGGAGGGGCGCAGCACGCCCGCCAGATAGTCGCCCACCTGGCGCGCCGCGCGGGAGCCCGGGGCCACCTGGATCCGGGTGTGCGGGCCGATCGTGTACGGGGTCTTCGCGGGCCGTACGGAGGCGGGCGCGGGCACGACCCGGTCCAGCGGCACCGGCCGCGCCCCGGCGGCGGAACCGGGCGCCGCTGGGCCTGCGGCCGGATCGGATGGGCTCGCGGTGGCGGCGGTGCCCGCTCCCGCCGCCACGGCGAGCAGCAGGGAGCACAGGAGGCTGAGGCGGATCCGACGTCGTCCCACGGCGTCCCCTTCGTCAGGTGGACCAGTTCGTCAGGTGGACCAGACCTTCATCCTGGGTACCGCGAGACCGAATTGAGGTCAAGGTCCAGACCAATCCGGGCCTGTCGACCTGTCAGAATTTCCGCCATGGCGGAACTCACCCAGCGCGACGGAACATGGAGCTTCGACGGCGACGCCGTGCGGATCGTCCCCGGCCGGGACAAGCGAGTGAATCCGGTGCGCCAGGCCCTCGGCGAACTCGCGGTGCCGCTGGAGGCGTTGGCCGGTATCGCGTACGAGCCGGGGCGCCGGACCGGGCGGCTGCGGCTGAAGCTGCGCGAGGGCGCGGACCCGCTGTTGCAGGCGGCGGGCGGCGAGCTGCCGGACGCCGCCGACCCGTACCAACTGCCGGTGGAGTCCGAGCGCGCGGGCGTCGCCGAGTACTTGGTCGACGAGGTGCGCCAGGCCCTGCTGCTGGAGCAGGTGGACTCCGGACCGTGCGACCGCTATCTGCTGCCGGGCCCCTCGGTGCCGCTGTCGGCGTCGGCGGGCGACGGCACGGTCTTCTTCGACGGCGAGCAGATCCGCCTGGAGTGGAACTGGAAGACGGAGCAGGCGAAGAAGTCGGGCGGCCCGCGGGTCTTCCCGGTGTCGGACATCGAGGCGGTGAAGTGGAGCCCCGCCAAGGGCCTGGAGAACGGCTACCTCCGCTTCGCCCTGATCAAGGTCCCGACCTCCGCCCCGCCCAAGTACGACCCGTACGCCATCGTGATGTACGGCCTGAAGAGGGACCCGCTGATGGCCCTGGTCGCGGCCGCGGTCACGGCCCGGCTGCCGCACCCCGCCGGGCTGCCGGAGCCCGCCGACGCGGTCCCGGTGCCCGCCGACGCCGTCCCGGTGGCGCTGACCAAGGCCCCCGCCGCGCTCGCGGCCGGGACCGGACACGACGGCGACGGCGACGGCGGCCAGCGTGAGGCGGATCACGACGCGCTGCTGCGCCGGCTGCGCGAGCTCGGCGAGCTGCGCCGCGACGGGGTGCTCACGGAGGAGGAGTTCACCACCGTCAAACAGGCCGTGCTCCGCCGTTTTTCTCGTCACTAACCCCCACCCCTGCCCGATATCGGGCAGGATTCTTGCGAAACGGGACGGCTCACCGCAGTATCTACGAGTGCTCGATCGCCGTACGTCCCACGATGACCTCATCGGCCACCTGGTACGCAGCACGCCGCTCAGCCGCGGCGAGGCCGCCCGGGTGGTGCTGGACGTGCTGGCGTACTTCGACGAGACGACAGAGGAGTTCGTCCGCCGCCGCCACCGGGAGCTGCAGTCCGGCGGGCTGACGAACGCGGACATCTTCGAGCGGATCATGGCCGAGCTGCCGCACCGCGCGGTGGCCCCGCCCGATCTCTCGCTGCGCCAGCTGCGCCGCATCGTCTACGGCTGAACCGTCTACGGCCGAGCCGAGCACTCATGAGCGACCCAACAGGGAGGGCCTGACACCACCATGTGCGGAATCGTTGGATATATCGGGAAGCGCGATGTGGCGCCGCTGCTGCTGGAGGGCCTTCAGCGCCTGGAGTACCGCGGCTATGACTCGGCCGGGATCGCGATCCACGCCAAGCCCGCGAAATCAGGGCAAGCGGCGCAATCCCCCGGGCTGAAGACCGCCAAGGCCAAGGGCCGGGTCCGCGAGCTGGAGGCCAGGCTCCCCAAGCGCTTCGCGGGAACCGTCGGCATCGCGCACACCCGCTGGGCCACCCACGGCGCCCCCAACGACATCAACGCACATCCGCACCTGGACGCCGACGGCAAGGTCGCCATCGTCCACAACGGCATCATCGACAACGCCGCCGAGCTGCGCGCCAAGCTCACCGCCGACGGCGTCGAGCTGATCTCCGACACCGACTCCGAGACCCTGGCCCATCTGATCGGCCGCTCGCAGGCCGACACCCTGGAGGAGAAGGTCCGCCAGGCCCTCGCCCTGGTCGAGGGCACGTACGGCATCGCCGTACTGCACGCGGACTTCCCCGACCGGATCGTCGTCGCCCGCAACGGCTCCCCCGTGGTGCTGGGCATCGGCGAGAAGGAGATGTTCGTCGCCTCGGACGTCGCCGCCCTGGTCAGCCACACCCGCCAGGTGGTCACCCTCGACGACGGCGAGATGGCCACCCTCAAGGCCGACGACTTCCGTACGTACACCACCGAGGGCTCCCGCACCTCCGCCACGCCGACCACCGTGGAGTGGGAGGCCGAGTCGTACGACATGGGCGGCCACGACACCTATATGCACAAGGAGATCCACGAGCAGGTCGACGCCGTGGACCGGGTGCTGCGCGGGCGGATCGACGACCGCTTCGCCACCGTCCGCCTCGGCGGGCTCAACCTGGACGCCCGCGAGGCGCGCGGAGTGCGCCGGGTGAAGATCCTCGGCTGCGGCTCGGCCTACCACACGGGTCTGATCGGCGCCCAGTTGATCGAGGAGCTGGCCCGCATCCCCGCGGACGCCGAGCCCGCGAGCGAGTTCCGCTACCGCAACCCGGTCGTCGACCCGGACACGCTCTACATCGCGGTCAGCCAGTCCGGCGAGACATACGACACCCTGGCCGCCGTCCAGGAGCTCAAGCGCAAGGGCGCGCGCGTGCTCGGCGTCGTCAATGTCGTCGGCAGCGCGATCGCCCGCGAGACGGACGGCGGGGTGTACGTCCACGCGGGCCCCGAGGTGTGCGTGGTGTCCACCAAGTGCTTCACCAACACCGCCGTCGCCTTCGCCCTGCTGGCCCTCCACCTCGGCCGGATCCGCGATCTGTCCGTCGCCGACGGCAAGCGGATCATCGCCGGGCTGCGGCGGCTGCCCGAGCAGATCGCGGAGGTGCTGCGCGGCGAGGAGGAGATCAAAAAGCTCGCCGCGGAATATGCGAATGCGAAGAGCATGATGTTCGTCGGCCGAGTGCGCGGCTACCCGGTGGCCCGTGAGGCCTCCCTGAAGCTCAAGGAGGTCTCCTACGTCCACGCCGAGGCGTACCCGGCCTCCGAGCTCAAGCACGGCCCGCTGGCGCTCATCGAGCCCGAGGTGCCGACCGTCGCCGTGCTGCCGGACGACGATCTGCTGGAGAAGAACCGCGCGACGCTGGAGGAGATCAAGGCACGCAGCGGCCGGATCCTGGCCGTGGCGCACCAGGAGCAGGAGAAGGCGGACCACACGATCGTGGTGCCGCGCAACGAGGTCGAGCTGGACCCGATCCTGATGGGGATTCCGCTGCAACTCCTCGCGTACCACACGGCGCTGGCCCTCGGCCGCGACATCGACAAGCCGCGTAACCTGGCGAAGTCCGTCACGGTGGAATAACCGCCCGTCAGGCGGGCTCGCCGCGTGACTGCTCGGCGGTCCCCCGCGTGTGCCACCACGCACGCGGGGGCCGCCTCCCCTGTGCCGGCGTCGCCCTTACGCCGGCAGGTGAGCCGCCGGCGGGAACCGTCACTTCCCGGCCGACGGCACGCTGACGCACGCCCGTTCGCTCGGTTTGTACCCGTCACAAACGCACAATCCACCTCTACGCACGGGTAGGTTTGGCGTTTGTCAAGCCGGACTTGGCGCCATCTGCCCGGCGGTCAAAGGGAGTTGAGGGTGTCTGGTTTCCAGCGATCCCCAACGCTCAGGGAATGACCACCACGGGCCGCTGCGCCCGGCGCGCCAGCCGCCCCGCGACCGAGCCGAAGATGCGCCCCACCAGACCGTGCGTGGAGCCGACCACGATCGCGTCGGCCGCGTACTCCCGGCCGACCTCCTCCAGCTCATGGCAGATGTCCCCGCCCCGCTCCACCAGGATCCAGGGCACCTCGGCGAGATGGTCGGCGCAGGCCAGCTCCAGACCCAGCACCTCGGTGCGGTGGTCGGGCACGTCGACGAAGACGGGAGGCTCACACCCGGCCCATACGGTCGTCGGCAGCCGGTTGGCCACATGGACGATGATCAGCCCGGAGCCGGAGCGCCGGGCCATGCCGATCGAGTACGCGAGGGCGCGCTCGCTCGACGTCGAACCGTCGAATCCCACCACGACGCCGTGCTGGAACGCCGGATCGCAGGAATGACGTGATTCTTCCGCCGCTTCGGGGTGCGCCATGTGATCGGCGACCCGCTTGCGGTCCGCGGGTTCGGGGATTTCGTGACCGGCCATCGGTGTCTCGGCGAAGGAAGTCCTCGTGAGGAGGGAACGGCGGGGGCTGGGGGTTGCGGTTGTCGGGGACGGCGGCTCGCCGGCGCTCGGGGGAGCGTATCGAACGAACCGAATCCGTCCGGGATTCATCTTTCCAAGCCCTTACCCCTAAGGGTACGGCGCCACTCCCCTCCTGCCCAGAGAGCTCTTGGACGGCGAACCGCCCGAGGCGTTCCACGGAGCATGCCGGAGGGCGGCCCGTAACGCAATGCCCCAAGTGGTCCCGACCGTGCCGATGTGCGGCTCCACCGGGTGACCCGAGTGAGCCTCTAGCAAACCCTGAGTCTTCGTGGGGCGTACACCGAGCGGACGGTTCGCAGTGACCCCGACGCCCGCTCGGCGTTGTAGTAGCCGCGCGGTGATCGCGCACCGCCCCGGCCCCCCGTCCGCCGCCCTCCGAGGAGCAGATACGTGCCCGCCACCGTCGAGTACGACGCGCCCCGCGAGGGCCGTGACCACCCCGCCAGAACCCCGGCCGGGGAGGCGGCGGACGAGGTGATCCGCTGGGGCGCGTTCAGCTGCGCCCTGGTGCCCGTCGTGCTGCTGGTGTGCGGTTCGCCGTTCGGCGCGGCGGTCGGCGCCGCCGTCGGACTTGCCGCGGTCACCGCCGTCTGCCGGGCGCTGCTGCGCCGCTGTGAGCGCACCGCCGCCAGGCTCGCGGGAACGGTCGTCAGTCCACATCGTGGACGACATGGGCGGACCGGAATCGGGGCGCACAGGGGCGGCCGACGCGGCTGAGAGCGCGCTCCGTAGCGCTCCGGGTACACAGTGGTGAGCGTCACCGCAGGGGTCGTACGCCCGGCGGAGGACCCTTCCGCACGTCTGCGCCCACTTCTTTTCAGCCAACTTCCCGTCAAAGTTCTTTCCTTGGCAAACGCTCGCCCCAACCCCCTCCGACCAGCGAGGAAAGGGGTATGAGCGGGCTCTACCCCCTACGCGAAGTGGGTACGAGGGCTAGGCGTACTTCACAGGGAGGCCCACGAGTGCAACGCTTCGTGATCGAATGCTTCCCGCCAAGTTGTCATGTCGACATAGTGGCGGGTGGTGAACTGGTCACGGCGACCACACGCGACACAGTAGATTCGATCTTGGCCATGACCGGCGGGGGAACCGTTCAGGACCGAGGGGAAACGTGCAGGACCGAGAGGACGCGACCACCGAGGGGGGCTTAGTTCGATGAGCCAGGACTCCACGACCGTACCGGAGACCTCGCGCAAGCTCTCCGGACGCCGGCGACGAGAAATCGTCGCGGTGCTGCTCTTCAGCGGCGGCCCTATCTTCGAAAGCTCCATCCCGCTCTCCGTCTTCGGCATCGACCGTCAGGACGCCGGAGTCCCGCGGTATCGACTGCTGGTGTGCGCGGGCGAAGATGTGCCACTGCGAACGACCGGCGGACTGGAACTGACCGCACCATACGGCCTGGAGGCGCTGTCCCGGGCCGGCACCGTCGTCGTACCGGCCTGGCGGTCGATAACCCAGCCGCCACCGACCGCCGCGCTCGACGCGCTGCGCCGCGCGCATGAGGAGGGCGCGCGGATCGTGGGCCTGTGCACCGGGGCCTTCGTACTCGCCGCCGCGGGGCTGCTGGACGGCCGCCCGGCGACCACCCACTGGATGTACGCGCCGACGCTCGCCAAGCGCTATCCGTCCGTCCATGTCGACCCACGCGAGCTGTTCGTGGACGACGGCGACATCCTGACCTCGGCGGGCACCGCCGCGGGCATAGACCTGTGTCTGCACATCGTGCGCACCGACCACGGCGCGGACGCCGCGGGCGCCCTGGCCCGCCGCCTGGTCGTCCCGCCGCGCCGCAGCGGAGGGCAGGAGCGCTATCTGGACAGGTCATTACCAGAGGAGATCGGCGCGGATCCGCTCGCCGAGGTCGTGGCGTGGGCGCTCGAGCATCTGCACGAGCAGTTCGACGTCGAGGCCCTGGCCGCCCGTGCCTATATGAGCCGGCGCACCTTCGACCGCCGGTTCCGCTCGCTCACTGGGAGCGCTCCACTGCAGTGGCTGATCACCCAGCGGGTGCTGCAGGCGCAGCGCCTCCTGGAGACCTCCGACTACTCCGTCGACGAGGTCGCCGGGCGCTGTGGCTTCCGCTCCCCGGTCGCGCTGCGCGGACACTTCCGGCGGCAGCTGGGGTCCTCCCCGGCCGCCTACCGGGCCGCGTACCGCGCCCGCAGGCCGCAGGGCGGCACCCCGGACCGTCCCGAGCGCCTGGAGCGGGGCGACCGGCTGGAGCGGGCCGAGCTGGGCGAGCAGCGGCCCGGTGAGCACTCCATGCCGCTACGGCGCCCGGGTGCGCCGCTCGCCCACCCGGCCCACCCCCATCACGCTCCGCATCCGCACGGCGGAGCCGATCTGGGCAAGCCGGAGTCCGACGCCTACGCCCCGCGCCTGCCCGAGCAGGCCACCGGTCGTGCGCCCGGCCGCCCGACCCTGCCCGGCCAGCGGGAACGCCCCGTAGGGTGAGGCGTATGAACGATCGCATGGTGTGGATCGACTGCGAGATGACCGGGCTCTCGCTGTCGGACGACGCGCTTATCGAGGTGGCCGCGCTGGTCACGGACTCCGAGCTGAACATCCTGGGCGAAGGGGTGGACATCGTTGTCCGGCCGCCCGCTCAAGCGCTGACCACCATGCCCGAGGTGGTGCGCGAGATGCACACGGCCTCCGGACTGCTCGCGGAGCTGGACGGCGGGACCACGCTGGAGGACGCCCAGCGGCAGGTCCTGGCGTACATCCGCGAGCATGTCCCGGAGCCGGGCAAGGCCCCGCTGTGCGGAAACTCGGTCGGCACCGACCGCGGTTTTCTGCTCCGGGACATGCCCGAGCTCGAGAGCTATCTCCACTACCGGATCGTCGACGTCTCGTCGATCAAGGAGCTGGCCCGCCGCTGGTATGCGCGCGCCTACTTCAACAGCCCGAAGAAGAACGGCAACCACCGCGCCCTCGCGGACATCCACGAGAGCATCGCGGAGCTGCGCTACTACCGGGAGGCGATCTTCGTCCCGCAGCCCGGCCCGGACTCGGACACGGCCAAGTCGATCGCCGCGAAGCACGTCCTCCCGGCCCGGCAGTCGTGACGCTCTTGCTCCCGGCTGCTTCCGGCCCGGAAAAGCCGGGAGCGAGCACCCCCGCGGACCCTGTACACTTTTTCTCGGCCGGTGCGGAGCGGAAAGCGCCGGTCATGGTGGGTATAGCTCAGCTGGTAGAGCACCTGGTTGTGGTCCAGGATGTCGCGGGTTCGAGTCCCGTTACTCACCCTGAATGACTGAGGGCCTGACCTGCGCAAGCGGGTCAGGCCCTCAGTCATGTCAGCAGCCGCTGGCCGTATCGGCAGCCGCGTCACCCCTTCGGGGTCGGATGTCGTACGGCCTGCTTCACCGCGGCCTCGATCTGCCCGCGCGGTGTGCCCGCCTCCTGGGCGTGCGCGGTCACCGCCGCCTGGATCTCGACGGCGGCCTCGTACCAGCGCTTCCATTGCGCCTCGCGCTCGTCGCCGTCGAGCCCGGTGAGCTTGGCGCGCTCGGCGTCCGCGTTCTGCTGGAGGGTGATGAGTCTGTCGGGGATATCCACGCGTTGGATCATATGTCCGACGCTCAGGATCTCCAGCGGTGGTGGTGGCGGGTCTCACCGTGCTCCTTGCCCCGGCCCCGTCCGGACGGCCGCCACGACGTCCAGGTGAACTTGTCGCCGCCCACCCAGCGGACGACGTCCGGGTCGTCGAGGTCGGCGTCCTCCATGCCGATCAGGCGGGCGATCTCGATCACATCCAGGACCGAATGCGCCTTGCCGATCACCTCCCCGGCGACCTCGATCAGACGGAACGGCGGGTCGTTCGGCTGCACCCCGAGCACCACGATCGGCGGCAGGTGGACGCGCGGGCTCTCGCTCTCGGTCATATGTCCACGCTGCGGCCCCCGCCGCGGCTTTGCACCTCGAACCGTCCCGGCCGGCCGTCGCCGGTTCGGCCGCCCACCGGTCGCCCGGCCCCGGGCGCCCGCTCAGGATGGCCGCAGGGGCACGGCGGCCGGGACGGGTGCGATGGACGACGAGGCGATACGCGACGACAGACGTGACGGACGCAACCTGGGGCGCAGAGGTTTCCTCGGGGCGGTGGGGGCCGCCGGGGCGGCGATGGCCGGGTGCGAATCGTCGGGCGGTGGGGAGCACGGCAGGGCGGCCCGCCCTTCCAAGGCCCTCCAGCGGGCCGTGGACGCCGAGCGGGCCAAGCCCGGCAGCGCGGACTGGCGGATCCGCTCGGTCGGGCCTCAGGACGCCGTAGAGGGCTATACGGACAAGGTGAGCGTGGTCCCCGGCGAGGGGTTCGGGCTGTATGTGTCGACCACCGCGCCCGGCTTCCGTGTGTCGGCGTACCGGATGGGCTGGTACGGCGGGGCGCAGGCGCGGCTGATCTGGCGTTCGGGCCGGCTGCCCGGCCGCCGGCAGAACCCGCCCGTGCTGATCGACGCCACGCGTACGGTCCAGGCGGACTGGAAGCGCACCGTCCGGGTCCGCACCAAGGGCTGGCCGGAGGGCGCGTATCTGCTCCGGCTGGACGCGGACAACGGCCACCAGCGCTACATCCCCCTCATCGTCCGCTCCGAGAAGGCCGCGGGCCGGACCCTGCTGATGCACGTGGTGGCCACCTGGCAGGCGTACAACACCTGGGGCGGCTTCAGCCTCTACCAGGGCCAGGACGGGGCGTACGGGACGCGCTCGCTGGCCGTCGGCTTCGACCGGCCGTACGACGGCAACGGCGCGGTGAAGTTCCTGTTCTACGAGCGGGCGCTGGTCGCGCTCGCGGAACGGCTCGGCATACCGCTGGCCTACACCACGGGCGTGGACGTGCACCGCGATCCCGGTGTGCTGCACGACGCCGCGGCGGTGATATCGCTGGGCCACGACGAGTACTGGACCCCGCAGCAGCGCCGGTACGTCACCCACGCCCGCGACACCGGGACCAATGTGGCGTTCCTCGGCGCCAACACCTGCTTCCGCCGGATCAGGCTGGAGCGCGGTCCGGGCGGCGCGGACCGCACGGTGGTCTGCTACAAGACCGCGTACCACGACGACCCGTATCTCGCGAGCCGCCGCGACCTGGTCACCACCGACTTCCGGCAGCCGCCCGCCGCCGACCCCGAGTCCTCGCTGACCGGTGTCTTCTACGAGGGCTACCCGACCGACGCCCCGTACGTCGTGCACACCCCCGGCCACTGGGTCTTCGCCGGCACCGGGGTCCGGCGGGGCGACTCCTTCGCCCATCTCGTCGGGGTGGAGTACGACCGGGTGACCCCGGGCGAGCCCACCCCGGAGCCGCTGGAGATCCTCGCCCACTCCCCCCTGGTCTGCAACGGCCGGCACAGCCACGCCGACTCCGCGTACTACACCGTCCCGAGCGGGGCGGGCGTGTTCGCCACCGGGACGATGCGATGGGTCGAAGGGCTCATGGCGGGGACCCGCGAGGCCGGGCGCAACCACGGCATTGACGCGCGGACCGGCGCCTTCGTCCGGCGCACCACCGAGAATCTGCTGCGCGCCTTCGCGGCGGGCCCCTGCGCGGAGCACCGGCCGAAGCCCACGGACAACGTGGCGGCCGTGTATCCCGGGGTGTCGCGCGTGCGCACATGAGGCGTGTTCATTTCTCATCCCATCTCCTCGAAACCTCCCGGCCTCCTCCCCAACGCCCGTATGGTGCGCGGGACTTGTCAACGGGAGGCTTCCATGCGGAGAACACATAAGGCCCGGCACGGCGCGCTGCGCCGCCGGGCGCCATGGATCGGTACGGCGGTGGCCGCGGCACTCGGAGCCGGCGCGCTGCTGTTCACCAACGCCACATCGCAGGCCGCCGTGGCCGACAACCCCGGCGCGCTGAAACCATTAACGACCTCGGCGGAGTTATCGAAGCTCACGCTGACCCAGCGCAAAGTGGCCGACACCACGATCGCCGAACTCGACCGGCGGCTGCCCAACGTGGGCGTGGACACCGTGCTGAAGAGCGCCAACCACACCATGCCCACCCCCACCTCGAGCCCGGCCTGCCGCGCCTCTGAGAAGGCCGCGCTGCCGGTGAAGCCGAAGGCCACCGCGGCGTACTGCTTCACCACCGGTGACGCGCTGGCGCAGAGCTGGCTGCCGCAGTCGGTCACCTCCTCCGGGGACGCGGACGACGACGGCGCCTGGGGAGCGAACAAGGTCATCCTCTCCGGCTGGACGCACAACGACCACCTCTACGACGAGTACCCGGGCGCCGAGCCCGCGGCCGACCGTGGCCTGGCCCGGGTGGCCTTCATCGACGCCAACACGCCCGGCGCCTTCAAGTACCGCTGGGTGCTGCTGACCGTGCCCACCGAGGGCGGCGCCAACTTCGCGAAGCTGGGCTCCCACCTGGGCGGCATGGTCTGGTACGGCGACAAGCTCATCGTGACCGCGTCCAACGGCGACTCCAGCCAGAACGCCCTGTACGTGTTCTCGATGAAACACATCCTCCAGGCGACGGTGAGCTCCACCGCGATCGGCAAGGTGAGCGGCGGCTACTCGGCCCACGGCTACCAGTACCTGATGCCGGCCATCGGCTCGTACGGCCTGAGCGGGAAGTGCTCCTCGGCGAACGACGACGGCGTCCCCTGCTTCGCGTCCATCTCGCTGGACCGCTCCACCACGCCGCACCGCCTGGTCGCCAATGAGTGGTTCTCCTCGGGCGGGACCCAGCCCGCGCGGCTGTTCCGGTACGACCTCGGCCCGACGGACGGCGCCATGCCGCTGGCCGTGAACGGCTCCGGGAAGGCCCTGGCCGCCGACGCGTACGAGACCAAGGCGGTGGGCGTCCAGGGCACGCTGTCGTACCAGGACGACTCGGGCGGCAAGCGCTGGTACGTGCCCAGCGCCCGGGGCGGGCCCGGGCAGCACGGCATCATGTGGCGCCAGGACACCGCCAAGACGACCGCGACGACCTGCTCGGGCACCGACCTGGCCGGCGCATGCTGGGCGAAGCACTCCGAGTCCATGTCGCTGTGGTGGAGCACCAAGACGGTGTGGTCGGTCACCGAGTGGGCCGCCGACGCCAAGGGGCGCTGGCAGGACCCGACGTCCAGCGGCTGGCAGGACCGGGTCGTCCCCGAACGGGTGCTGTTCGCCGTGCCCTTGTCCTCGCTCGGCTGACCACCGTCGAACCGGGTCGCCCCCGAACGGGTGCTGTTCTCCAGCCACTGCCCTCGCTGTGCCGACCAGCGGTCAGCAGGGGCTTTGCCGCCCGGTCCGGCGCATGCGCTGGGCCGGGCGGGTGATGTAGCGCCACCGCCACGCCACCCGGCCGATACAACGCACGGACATACTGCACGGATGTCCGAGAAGCATGGCATTCCGCCTCTGATCCACCAGACCTGGAAGAACAAGGACGTTCCGCACGAGTGGCGGGACTGGTCCGAGTCCTGGCGCCGGCACCATCCCGACTGGGAGTACCGGCTGTGGACGGACGCGGACAACCGCGCGTTCCTCGAAGAACACTACGCGTGGTTTCTGCCCGTCTACGACGGCTACCGGGAGCCGATCAAACGGGCCGACGCGATCCGCTACTTCCTCCTCGACCACTTCGGCGGGCTCTACGTCGACATGGACTTCGAGTGTCTGCGCCCGATGGCCGGGCTCTTCGCCGGGAAGGAGCTCGTTCTCGGCCTCGAACCGGAGGCCCACACCCGACTGCCGGTGAGCCGCCGCAGCGGTATGCGGCGCATCGTCTGCAACGCGTTCATGGCCTCGCGGCCCGGCCATCCGTTCTGGGCGCATGTGCACCGGCAGTTGGTGGGCGCCCACACCAGGTCCGGCCCGCTGGACGCGACGGGCCCGTTCTTCCTCACCCGCGCGGTCGACAGCGCCCCCGAGGGCTGCTCGCCCACGCTCCTGGCGGCCGACACCGTGTATCCCAAGCTGAGCCCGACCGCCGCGGAGCTGTGCGGGCCGCGGGAGGTCGACCCGGAGCGGGCGCATGCCGTGCACCACTGGTCGGGCAGTTGGAGCCGGGAGGGCTCCGGGGCTACGGGATCCTCGACCGGCCGTAAGGTCAGCTTCTGGACGAGCCAGGATCTGCAGCCCTGCGCCCACGGCACGGTCGATCTCGACGCCCAGCGCCGACGGTGGGCCGCGGGATCGCCCGCGCCGACGGTGTCCTGTCTGATGGTCACCAAGGACCGGCTGCCGCTGGCCAGGCGGGCCATCCGGTGCTTCCTCGCCCAGACCTACACCCGCGCGGAGCTGGTCGTGGTGGACGACGGCGCGGACACCGCCCTCGAGGACCACGTACGCGACCTCGCCGACGAGCGGATCCGGCTGCACCGGCTGCCACCGGAGGGACGGACGCTGGGCGAGCTGCGCAACATCGCGGTGGACCTGGCCACCGGGCCGTACGTATGCCAGTGGGACGACGACGACCTGTACGACCCGGAACGGCTCGAAGTGCAGCTGGCGGCGGTCCTCGCGCTGGGCGCCACGGCGTGTTTTCTGGCCCGGGAGCGGCTGTGGTGGCCCGCGCGCCGCTCGTTGGCGATCTCCGGGGTACGGGTGTGGGAGGGCTCCATGCTCTGCGCGAAGGAGGCGCTTCCCCGCTATCCGGAGCAGCGGCGCGGCGAGGACTCCCCGGTCGCGGAGGCCGTGGTGCGCGGCGGACGGACGGTGTCCCTGGACGCGCCCGAGCTGTACACCTATGTGTTCCACGGGGCCAACACCTTCGACGAGCCGCATTTCACCAGCCTCCTCGACGCCGCGACCCAGCTGTGGCCCGCAGGCGGCGCCTACGCGGACCAGGTGTACGCGATGGCGGCGCGGCTGCCCCTCGACCCGGCGGACGTCCTGGAGGCGGAAACCGCCCCGGAAAACACCGCCGCCAACACCGCCGACCCGTTGGCTCGCGTCCCGCACGCGCGACGGACCGCCCCGGTGGACCTGCGCGCGGACGTATGCCCGGACGTACGCCCGGACGCGGAGGACACGGCGGACGCGGCGGAGCACCCCCCGCTGCTCGTCCTCACCCCCGTCAAGGACGCCGCCGCCTTCCTCCCCCGCCACCTCGCCAATCTGCGCGCCCTCGACTACCCGCGCCAGGCGCTCTCCCTGGGCCTGTTGGAGGGCGACAGCAGTGACGGCACCTGGCAGGCCCTCCAGGACGCCCTGCCCGCCCTGGAGGCGGACTTCCGGCGAGTCACCCTCGTACGGCGCCACTTCGGCCTCCGGCTCACCGGCCCGCGCTGGGCGCGGGGCGTCCAGCGGCAGCGGCGGTCGGCGCTGGCCATGGCCCGTAACCACCTCCTGTCGTGCGCCCTCGCCGACGAACGGTGGGTGCTGTGGCTCGACGTCGATGTGACGGAGTGTCCGGCCGATCTCGTCCAGCGGCTGCTCGCCGCGCGTCAGGGGATCGTCGTCCCGCACTGCGTCACCGAGCCCGGTGGGCCCAGCTTCGATCTCAACACCTTCGTCCTGCACCCGGACGCCGACGCCCTGGACTGGGACCGCTGGCTCCGGGACGGAATCCTCCAGCCGCCCAGGGGGTTCGGCCGTAGCTATCTCGACGAGTTGCGCGGGCACGAGATGGTCCGCGTCGACGGGGTCGGCGGTACGGCCCTGCTGGTCCACGCCGATCTGCACCGCGACGGGCTGGTGTTCCCCGCCGTCCCCCACCGGCGGCTCATCGAGACCGAGGGGCTGGCCGCGCTGGCCCAGGACATGGGTGTCGGGTGCTGGGCGCTGCCCGGGGTGGAGGTGGTGCACCCCGCCCATTGGGGTGGTGGCCCGCTGAGCCAGGCAGGTGAAGCCGCCGTCGGTGGCGAATCCCGTGACATCGGGCGTCGTTAGCCCGATGTCCGTGGACCTCTGCGGCAAGAAATTAGGAGAATCACATGAATGTCGGCAAGACGGCCGTGCTGGTGACAGCGGCGGCCGGGGCGGTGGTCTTCGGTGGGTCGATCGCCGGGGCGATTCCGGGGGACAACCCCACCCAGCAGATCAACGACTGCGACTCCAGGAGCGGGGTGAGCGCCTCGGGGGCGGGGGCGGGGTCCCACTGCCTCAACTTCTCGGAGATCTTCGGCGACCCGCACGGCGTGGTGCAGCAGAACCACTGCGACTCCCGCGTCGGCGCCACGGCCAATGTCACCGTCCTCGCCCCCGCCGGCGGATCCGAGACGGGCTCGGAGTGCGCCAACATCGCCGCCTTCGCCCCACCGGAGTCCATGGCCGGCCGCCCCGGCACGTACGGCTACGGCCCCGGGCCCCGATGACCTCGGCACCGTCCGGCCCGGAACGCGGCCCCCTGGAGGCTGGAGCCCTCCCGGGGGCCGCGGCCGGCCGGCCCGGCGAGCACGCCCCGGACGGCGGGCACGGCTCGCCCGGCGGGCACGCCCCGCACGGCTCGCCTCCCGTGGTCTCGGTGGTGATCCCCTGTCATGACTACGGCCACTACCTTCCGCAGGCGGTGCACAGCGTGCTGGCCCAGACCTACCCGGACTGGGAGCTCGTCGTGGTCGACGACGGCAGCACCGACGACACCGCGGCAGTGGCCCGGTCGCTGATCGCCGACCACCCAGACCGCCGCATCCGGCTGCTGCGCCAGGCCAACGCGGGGGTCTCGGCCGCCCGTAACGCGGGCATCGCGGCCACCGTCGGCCGCTATGTCCTGCCGCTGGACGCCGACGACGTGATCGCCCCCACCATGCTGGCGCGGACGGTGCCGGTGCTGGACCGGAGGCCGGAGATCGCCATCGTCTCCACCGACGTCTCCGTCTTCACCGACGACGGCCTGCCCGCGCAGGCGCTTCAGCTCCCGGCGTACGACAAGGACCTGCTGCTGCGGCGGCTGATCATGTTCTACTGCTCGCTCTACCGCCGTGAGGTGTGGCGGACGGTGGGCGGCTACGCCGAGGACATGCGTACCGGGGAGGACTGGGACTTCTGGATCGCCTGCGCCGAGCACGGCTTCACGGCCCATCACCTCCACGAGGCGCTGTTCGGGGCGCGCAACAAGGACGACGGACTGCATGTGGAGGCGGCCGAGAACGACCTGGCGGTCCGCGCCAGGATCGTGGCGGGCCACCCGGGCATGTTCAAGCCGGTCACCCGGGCCTGGGCGCGGGCCGTACTCGCCCGGGACGAGCAGGAGTGCCTGGCCGACGACCGGGTGCCCGACGACATCCTCACCCGGGCGGCCGATATGGACCAGTTTCTACGGGTGGTCATGTCGCTTCAGCGCACCGCGCGGCTGCAGCACCGTCATATCCAGCGGCTGGAGCGGGCCCTGGCCGAACGGGAGATCCCGCTGCCCGCCTGAGCGCGGCGAGGGCGGGGCTCCGGAGGGGAGCCCCGCCCGTTGTGCGTGTGGGGGGTGCCGGTGGCGCTACTCGAAGAGATCCGCGTACGACCCCATCGCCAGCGCGATATCGGCCTGGGCCCAGAACCGGTGGTACGTAAAGCTCGGGACCGCCCCGCCCTTCAGATACGCCTCGACCTTGGACCAGGCCGGGTCGTTCTTGTAGAAGGACCGGATCGACATGAAGGTGGAGCTGGAGTCGACCTTGTCACCGTTCGGCATGGTGCCGGTCCAGCCGCTGGGCACATAGACCGGGTCGTCGAAGCGGTTGTAGTCGGCCCGGGTCTCGGGGACCGCGATGCCCAGGGAGTCCTGGTAGTTGTTCCACATGCCGTCCAGCAGGGCCTTCGCGGTGTCCCTGGCCTGGGTGTCGCCCGCCTTGGCGGCGTAGTAGGACAGGGTCTTGGCGTACGCGGCCGCCACGCCGACGTCGTTGGTGTAGTCCGCGACGGTGACGTGCAGGCTCGCGTTGGCGCCCGGGCTGGAGGCGTTCCAGGTGTCCGGCTGGCCGGACCACTGGAGGGTGGACGGAATCCGGTAGGTGCCGTCCGGGTTGATCGTGGTCTTGGACAGCGCCCACTTGACCCACTTGTCCAGGACCGTCTTGGCGGAGGCGTCACCGGTGCGGTTGTAGTACTCCGCGACGCGCTCCATGGACCAGGCCTGGAAGCCGAACCACTGGTTGGACGGCGGGTCGTGGTAGACCGGCTTCTCGTCGTAGTACATGCCGTAGAAGGTGGACGTGCCCGACGGCGGCGTGGCGTAGCGGCCCTGCCAGCTGTTGGTGGCGCCGCCCGCGATGGCACCCTCACTGGACTGCAGCCAGCGGTAGAACTCCAGCTGCCGCTTGAGGCTGGTGGACCAGTCGGCGGCGCCGGTGGCCGACTTGGGCTTCAGATCGGCGTAGTTGGCCAGCGCCCAGGCCGCCATCGGGTTCTGGTAGCCGCCGTGGGCGTGGCTGGAGCCGATGCGCCAGGACCAGCCCGCGGAGGTGTCGGTGGCGCCGCCCCAGGCGTAGTACCAGGACAGCAGGTAGTGGGAGCTGTTCTTGCCGCTGCCCGCCGCGCAGGAGGTCTCACCGACGCAGTTGCCGACCTTCTTGAAGTACTTGTCGTACATCGCGTAGCGCAGGTAGTCGCCCATCTTGGCGGCCTTGGCCACGTTGCCCGACACCTGGCTGCCCTTGCCCTGCGCCTTGGCCCACTCGGCAGCCCAGTAGGCGGCCTGGACCGCACGGGCGTCGGCGTCCGGGGCGTCGGTGAACTTCCACTGCTTGGAGTACGAGGCGTCGCCGGTGAACAGGTCCAGATAGCCGTTCCTGCCGCCGTACTTGAAGGTGTCGCAGGTGGGCTGGGTCACGGTCTCCCAGACCGACTCCTGCGGCCCGCGCTGGAAGGTGTTGACATAGCTCGGTCCGGTGTCGCTCGGCCCCGCCTCGCACTTGCCGGGGGAGTTGCCGTAGCCGTAGACGTTGTCGACGTCCTGGATCCAGTGCATGCCGTAGATGTCATCGGTGCCGTACGCGCTCTTCAGCTCGGCGGCGATGGGGTCGTTGCCGACCGAGACATTGCCGTTGAGCTGCGAGGGGTACTGGGAGGGCAGATCCCATTCGGGCGCGTAGGTGGCCGGCTTGGATGCGTTGTAGAAGCTGTTGGTCGGCTGGTCGGCGTGGGTGGGGATCATGTACTTCTCCATGGTGTCCCACGCGCTGTTGAACTTGGACCAGTCGCCGGTGACCTTGCCGTACATCGCCTGGAGCCAGATCAGATAGCTGTACGCCTCGGAGGTCGTCTCATGGCCGTGGTCGGGGGCCTCGACGATCAGGGTCTCCACCGAGTGGTACGGGATGCCCTCGGGCGAGAAGTAGCCGGCCCCCGGAGCGGTGATCTTGTTGTAGAGATCCAGGAAGCGGGCGTCGTACGCCTTGGAGGCGGCCAGCTGGGTGACGGTGACCTCGGCCTTGGTGTGGCCGGTGGCGGTGGCTGTGAAGGTCGCCGTGCCGGTGCCGGTGTTCGCGGCGGCGACGGTCACCTGCTGGGCGGTGTCCCAGTTGGTGGGTGTGAAGGTGAGGGTGGCGCCCGAGGAGACGGTCAGGCCGGTGACGCCCGAGGTGCGGGCGACGGAGACCGTGACGTTCGCGGACGGCTTGGTGGACAGCTTCAGCCCAAACGTACCGGTCTTGCCCTGCTGCACCCCGAGCTGGGCGGGGCTGGCGACGAGCGCGGGCCCGGCCGCCACGCGGATGCCGACGGGGGTGGACTCGGCGGACGCGCCCTGGCTGTCATAGGCCTTGGCGTAGAGCGAGTAGTCGCCCGCGGGAACGTCGGCGTAGTCGAAGGTGAACGGGGAGGCGGTGTCGGTGCCGAGGAGCTTGGTGTCGCTGTAGAACTCCACCTTGGTGACGGTCGCGCCGTCGGCGGCCGCGGCGGTGGCGGCCAGCGGGACGGTGCCGCCGGCGCTGAAGGTCGCGCCGGGGGACGGGCTGGTCAGCACGGCGATGGGCGGCTGGTGGGCGCCCGTGCAGCTGATGCCGTTGACGGCGAAGGTGGTGGGCGCGGTGTTGGTGCCGCTGTAGCTGAACTGGGCGCCGGTCGTGACATTGCCGCCCGCCGCGATCTTCGCGTTGTGGGCGGCGTTCTTGACGGTGACGGTCTTGCCGGACTGGGTCCAGGTGCCGTTCCAGCCGTTGGCCAGCTTCTGGTTGCCCGCGTAGTCGTAACTCAGGGTCCAGCCGTCGATGGCGTCCGCGCCGGGGTTGGAGATGGTGAGCTCCGCGGTGAAGCCCGAACCCCAGTCGTTCGTCTTGTAGTCGACGCCGCACTGGACGGCGGCGGCGTGCGCGGGGGCCGCGCCACCGGCGGCGGTCATGGCCACCGGGAGCGAGAGGGCGGCGGCCAGGGCGGTCACCAGTTGTCTCGTCCTCGGCCGCCGCGTCCCCGGAAGTCGCGTCTTCGGCCGTCTCATCGCCAGTCGGCGGATGAATGGTCGTGCCCCGGATAACGGCGAGCCTCGCTGTAGGCGCATCGGGGAAGTCCTCCTCGCGGGTCCGTGCGGGTGGGGGGCAGTGCGAACCAGTGGGAGCGCTCCCAAGGTTCGGGCGGACCCGAAGAGGTGTCAAGGCTTTGAACAAGATGAGCCCCTCGAACGTGTTCGACTGATAATTCTATGAACGCCTCTGTTGACATGTGCCGCACAGGCGTTACGGTCACTTCAACCAGTGGGAGCGGTTCCAGCAGTCAGCGCCACCTTCGGGTCACCCCGTCAGGCGCCTGGACTTCGAGGAGTCGCTCCATGCGAGCACCACCGCGCCTTTATGCCTTGGCGGCCACCGCGGCACTGACCCTCGCGGCCGCTCTGCTCCCCGTCGCGCAGGCGTCGGGGGCGGCCGCCGCCGCACCGCCGAAGCTGCACGCCTCGGGCAACAAGCTGGTCGACGAGAACGGAGCCACCCGCAGACTGCTCGGCGTCAACCGCTCCGGCGGCGAATTCATGTGCGTGCAGGGACGCGGCATCTTCGACGGCCCGGTCGACGACGCGTCCATCAAGGCCATCGCGGACTGGAAGGTGAACGCCGTCCGCGTCCCGCTCAACGAGGAGTGCTGGCTCGGTCTGTCGCATATCAACGCGGCCTACCGGGGCGCCAACTACATCAACGCGGTCAAGGACTTCGTGGCCCGGCTCGAAGCCCATGGCATCACCCCGATCGTCGAGTTGCACTGGACCCACGGCAAGTACACGGGCGGCGACAACCACTGCCCCGACACCGAGTACGCCACCTGCCAGAAGCCGATGCCCAACGCGCAGTACACCCCGGCGTTCTGGAGCTCGGTCGCCCAGACCTTCAAGGGCGACCAGGCCGTGGTGTTCGACCTGTTCAACGAGCCGTTCCCGGACCGCGCCACCACCGACCTGTCGGCGGCGTGGGCCTGCTGGCGCGACGGCGGGAAATGCCCCGGCATCGACTTCGAGGTGGCCGGGATGCAGGACCTGCTGGACGCGGTACGGGGCGCCGGTGCCAAGAACCTCGTCCTGATCCCGGGAGTCGCCTACTCCAACGACATGCGCCAATGGCTGACGCACAAGCCGAGCGACCCGGCGGGCAACCTCGCCGCCGCCTGGCACACCTACAACTTCAACACCTGCTCCAACGAGAGCTGCTGGAACGAGCAACTGACCCCGGTCATCGGCCAGGTGCCCTTCGTGGCGGGTGAGATCGGCGAGAACACCTGCTCACACGGCTATATCGACCGGGTCATGGCCTGGCTCGACGCCAAGGGCGCCTCGTATCTGGGCTGGACCTGGAACACCTGGGACTGCTCCTCCGGCCCGTCCTTGATCAGCGATTTCAACGGCACGCCGACCGGCTTCGGCGTGGGCCTCCGTGATCACCTGAAGGGATTGTCATGAGCCGCACAGCCTCACCCCCCACCCGCCACCGCAGGGCCGCCGCACTGGCCGGCTCCGCACTGCTGGCCGCCACCGCGCTGACCGTCTCCTCCCTGAGCGGCACCGCCGCCGCCCAGGTGGACAACGGCAGAGCGGCCGCCGCCAAGGTGGACAACCCGTACGCGGGCGCCAAGGTGTATGTGAACCCCGACTGGTCCGCGAAGGCCGCCGCCGAACCCGGCGGCAGCAAGGTCTCCAACCAGCCCACCGGCATCTGGCTGGACCGCATCGCCGCCATCAACGGCACCGGTGGCGCCCGCGGTCTGCGCGCCCACCTGGACACCGCGCTGTCCCAGTCGGGCGGCAGCCCCATGGTCGTCCAGTTAGTCGTCTACGACCTGCCCGGCCGCGACTGCTCCGCGCTGGCGTCCAACGGCGAACTCGGCCCGACCGAGATCGACAAGTACAAGACCCAGTTCATCGACCCGATCGCGTCGATCCTCTCGGAGTCGAAGTACGCCAACTCCAACCTGCGGATCGTCGCCACGGTCGAGATCGACTCGCTGCCCAATCTGGTCACCAACACCAGCGGCCGTCCCACCGCAACCCCGCAGTGCGACACCATGAAGGCCAACGGCAACTACGTGAAGGGCGTCGGTTACGCCCTGAACAAGCTGGGCGCCGTCCCCAACGTCTACAACTACCTGGACGCCGGCCACCACGGCTGGATCGGCTGGGACGACAACTTCAACCCCACCGCCCAGATCCTCAAGCAGGCCGCGACCGCCGAGGGCAGCACGGTCGACAAGGTGGCCGGGATCATCACCAACACGGCCAACTACAGCGCGCTGAAAGAGAACAACTACACCATCAACGACAGCGTCAACGGCAAGTCCGTGCGCGAGTCGAAGTGGGTCGACTGGAACCGCTACGTCGACGAGCTGTCCTACGCCCAGGCCTTCCGCCAGGAGCTGGTGAACGTCGGCTTCCCGTCCAACGTCGGCGCCCTGATCGACACCTCCCGCAACGGCTGGGGCGGCACGGCCCGCCCGGCCGGCCCCGGTGCGAAGACGGACGTGGACACTTACGTCAACGGCGGGCGCTACGACCGCCGGATCCACGTCGGCAACTGGTGCAACCAGTCCGGCGCCGGGCTCGGTGAGCGGCCCAAGACGGCACCCGCGGCCGGGATCGACGCGTACGTGTGGATGAAGCCCCCGGGCGAGTCCGACGGCGCCAGCTCCGCCATCCCGAACGACGAGGGCAAGGGCTTCGACCGGATGTGCGACCCGACATACACGGGCAACCCGCGCAACGGCAACAACATGTCCGGCGCGCTGCCGAACTCGCCCCTGTCGGGCCACTGGTTCTCGGCCCAGTTCCAGGAGCTACTGAAGAACGCGTACCCCGCGCTGTGACCCGCACGGGCCACAGCCGATAGACCGCACCAGGCACCCGCACACGACGGGGCCGGTGGACGCGCACTCGCGCTCCGCCGGCCCCGTCGGCATGCGGCTCCACCAGGTTTCTCCTTTGGTGACAATCTGTCGGAAACTGCATGCTTCTTGCGCAAGTAGGATCGAGCACCAACGAGCATGACAGCGCGAGGAGTTGCGTCGAATGAGCGACGTGGTGCGGATCGGCTCCAGGGCAAGCAAGCTGGCCAGAACGCAGGTCACAGAGTGGCTGACGCCCATCACCAGACGATTTCCCGACGTCCGCTTCAAGCGGGAGGTTGTCCTCGAAGGCGGCGATCAGGACCGCGTCACGGCCACCCTCGCCGAAGTAGCGAAGACCACTGGCGGGTCTGCGTTCTCCACCAACCAGGAACAAGCTCTGATCACCGGCAGAGTCGATGTGATCGTGCAGTCCCTCAAGGACTTGCCCACAACGGTCTACGAGGGCACGACCCTGTTGGCACCCCCAGGCCCCCGCGAGGACGTTCGGGACGTGCTGTGCGGAGCCACCCTCGACACCCTTCCCCAGGGCGCTCGGGTAGGGACGGGAGCCCCACGTCGCATCGGTCAACTCCTCGCGCTCCGCCCGGACCTGGAACTCGTCCCCATTCGCGGCAACGTACCCGGACGGTTGGCCCGCGCCACCAAGGGCGGCCTCCACGCGGTCGTTCTGGCCGCGGCGGGGTTGAACCGGCTCGGCCTGATGCCCGAGGTCCACCAGATTCTGGACCCGGCCGTCTGCCCCCGTCCCCCGGACAGGGCGCGCTCGGCATCCAGGTCCGCACCGACTCCCCGGCCGCCCGGCTCCTGGCCGGAACCGGAGACCCGCAGGTCGATGCATGCGTCCGCGCCGAACGCGCCTTGCTGGCCGAACTTCACGGAGGCTGCTCCGTTCCCGTCGGGGCATGGGGCAGGATCGGACCCGACGGTCTGCTGCATCTGAACGCCGCCGTGACCTCGCTGAACGGAACCACGCAGATCACGGCGGCCGGCAGTGGGCCGGTGGATGATCCGGAGAAGCTCGGTTACTGCATTGCCGCCGATCTCCTCGCGCAGGGTGCGGCGGACATCCTGGCCGAGATCAGAAAGCCCTGAGCTCGCGGGGTGCGGGTGGGGGTGCGCTCCGCGGTGGCTGCGCTTCGCTGCGCGGTGGGCTTCGCTGCGCTTCGCCCGCGCCTGTGCGCCATCTCGCGGCATTCAGCTCACGCGGGCGCGGCTTTCGTCTCGGACCCTCCGGGTCCAAAGCGCCAGCGAGAAGGGGGAAGAGGGGCGGCTGCCCCAACGTCCCGATTCCTCAGCCCGGCAGGCAGCTGAGCTCAAAGAGGCTCCGCTGCGCTCCGCCGCAGCTGCTGCCGCGCGGTGGCCGATCGAGGGCACCAGCGGTGCGCTAGATCGGGGGCGTGGGAGCGCGACGGATGGGCGAGCACCGGGGGACGGGATCGCCCTGGGACGGGATCGCCCCTCCCCCCACCTGCTCTCAGAAAAACACTTGATGCAGTACTTGATGCAGAGCAAGCACTTTTTTAAGAGCAGGCGGGTGGAAGGCCCGAACCGGACCCCTTGGGCTGGACGGCGACGAAGCCCCCGGCGCCCCCGCTCCTTCCCGCTGTTGGCCGCTGTGCGCCGAAGGCGCGAGACGATGCCCGACGCGGCGTTAGGACCATGCCGTCCAGCGGTTGCTGGCCCGTTCGTCGCGCTCGCGCACCCAGTCGAGCGCACCGCTGGACTGACCGGCTTGGCCACCGCGCGGCAGCAGCCGCGGCGGAGCGCAGCGGAGCCAGTCCTGAGCTCAACCACCCGCCGGGCCGAGGAACCAGAACAACGGGTCGGCCGCCCCCTTCCCCCCTCCTGCTGGCGCTTTGGACCCGGAGGGTCCGAGACGAAACCCGCACCCGCCCGAACCGAATGCCGCGAGACGGCGCACAGGCGCAGGCGAGGCGAAGCGCAGCCCACGCGAGGCGAAGCGCAGCGCACCCGCCGCAGATGTGGGCGGCGACGGCACCTACAACGACCCCTACGACGACCCCCGCCGCACCAGCTCAGTCGGCAGCACCAGCTGCGGCCGCTTCGACGTGCGCTCGCCCTGGGACTCGATCTCCTCCAGCAGCACCCGAACCATGGCCCGCCCCATCTCCTCCGTGGTCTGCCGGACACTGGTCAGCGGCGGGTCCATATGGCGGGCGACGGCCGAGTCCTCGAAGCCGACGAGGGCCACGTCGTCCGGCACCCGGAGGCCCTGTTCGCGCAGCACCTGGCGGGCGCCGGCGGCCATCACGTCGGAGGCCGCGAAGACGGCGTCGAGGTCCGGGTGGCGCTCCAGCAGCTCGCGCATCGCCCGGCGGCCGCCCTCCTCGGTGAAGTCGGCGGCCACGATCAGCGCCGGGTCCACTTCCTGACCCGCCGCCTGGATCGCCGCGCGATAGCCGTCGAGGCGGCACTGCGCCACGTACATGTCCAGCGGCCCGGTGATCGTGGCGACCGTGGCGCGCCCGCGCCCGATCAGGTGCTCGACCGCGGACTGGGCACCGCCCGTGTTGTCGCAGTCGACGTACGGCACCGATTCATGGGCGGAGCGGCGGCCGCTGAGCACCGCGGGCATCTCTATGCGCTCCAGCAGGTCGGGCAGCGGGTCGTCCGCGTGCACGGAGACCAGCAGCACCCCGTCGACCCGGTGCGCCGAAAGGTACTCGGCGAAGCGCTGGCGCTCCTTGGGGGTGCGCAGGAGGGTCAGCAGCAGTTGGAGATCGGCCTCGGCGAGCTCGGCGCCGACGCCGCGGATGATGTCCGAGAAGTAGGGCTCGGCGAAGAGCCGGGTCTCGGGCTCGGGGATCACCAGGGCGACCGCGTCGGCGCGGTTGGCGGCCAGTGCGCGGGCCACCCGGTTGGGCACGTACCCGAGCTCGGCGACCGCCTGCTCGACCGCCGTACGGGTGCGGTCGCTGACCCTCGGCGAGCCGTTGATCACCCGGGACACGGTGCCGCGGCCCACCCCCGCGCGGGCCGCGACCTCTTCGAGCGTGGGCCTCGAGCGCCCCACGCCGCGCCGTCGGGTTCCTGCCATTTCGCGCCTCCAGCCGTCCGGTACACCGAGCAGAACCACCCCGCGTGGGGAGCTGTTGGGCCATTCAACAGCAGGAGTGGGACCGAAAAGTTTCCGCATGCTCCCTTGACACCCCAGCGGGGAGCCGCAACCCTTCAACACATCAACCTGGGAGCGCTCCCACAGTACCTGAGCCATACATAACCCGCACGTTGCCCGCCCGCGCCGATGCACCACAAACCCCCACGCAATGCGACCTTTTGGCCGGGACCGGTACGTCAGGGCGTCAAGGAGGACGTGAATGTTCAGAAGTTCTGGTACGTACCGACGGCGGGCCGTGACCCTCGCGGCCGTGGCGGCGCTCGGCGCCGGGTTACTCGCGGGCTGCGCCGACGACAGCGACGACGAGACCGGCTCGTCCGGTGGTGGCAAGGGCGGCAACAAGGGGGGAACGACCATCACGGTCGGCACCTTCGGCGTCTTCGGCTACAAGCAGGCCGGGCTTTATGACGAGTACGTGAAGCTCCACCCCGATATCAACATCGAGGAAACGTCGATCGAGCGGAACGAGAACTACTATCCGCAGCTGCTGACCCACCTGGGCGCCGGCAGCGGCCTGGCCGACATCCAGGCCATCGAGATCGCCAATATCAAGGAGATCACCACCACCCAGGCCGACAAGTTCGTCGACCTCTCCAAGGCGCCCGGGGTCAAGAAGGAGAACTGGCTGTCCTGGAAGTGGGCCCAGGGCAGCACCGAGGACGGCCGGACGATCGGTCTGGGCACCGATATCGGCCCGATGGCCATCTGCTACCGCAAGGACCTCTTCCAGCAGGCCGGGCTGCCCACCGACCGCACCGAGGTCGCCAAGCTGTGGGCAGGCGACTGGAACAAGTACATCGAAACCGGCAAGAGGTACATGAAGAAGGCGCCCGGCGACACCACCTTCGTGGACTCCGCCGGCGGCGTCTACAACGCGGTGATCTCCGGCAACGCCAAGCGCTATTACGACGAGAGCGGCAAGATCATCTACAAGGACAGCCCTGCCGTGAAGGAGGCGTGGAACCTTGCGACCACCGCCTCCGAGGACAAGCTGACCGCCAAGCTCCAGCAGTTCCAGAAGTCCTGGGACCAGGCCTACGCGAACGGCAAGTTCGCCACCGTCTCCTGCCCGCCGTGGATGCTGGGCTACATCAAGGAGAAGTCCGGGGACAAGGCCAAGGACAAGTGGGACGTGGCCGCGGCCCCCAGGCCCGGCAACTGGGGCGGTGCCTTCATCGGCGTGCCGAAGGCGGCCAAGCACCAGGAGGAGGCGATCAAGCTCGCCGCCTGGCTGACCGCCCCCGAGCAGCAGGCCAAGGTCTTCGAGAAGCAGAGCAGCTGGCCGAGCTCGCAGGCCGCGTACAGCCTGCCCCAGGTGGGCGGCGCCAAGCACCCGTACTTCGACAACGCGCCCACCGGCAAGATCTTCGCCGAGGCCGCGAAGGGCATTCCGACCCAGATCCTCGGCCCGAAGGACGCCATCATCGGGCAGAACATCTCGGACATCGGGCTGCTCCAGGTGGACCAGCAGGGCAAGTCCCCCAAGGACGCCTGGAAGGCCGCCACCAAGACGATCGACAACGCACTGGACCAGTGATCCCGGGATGACACCCCCTTCCGGTTTCACTGCTGGTACGGCCGCGCCCCCCACAGGGCAGGGGGGCGCGGCCCCGCGCGCCGCGGCCGCCAAGGCTCCCGATCCGGGCGAGGAGCGGCGGCGCGCCCGGCGCAGCCGCCGCTACCGCTGGGACATCAAGTACTCCCCGTACGCCTTCGTCGCCCCGTTCTTCCTCTTCTTCGCGGCCTTCGGGCTCTTCCCGCTGCTCTACACGGGCTGGGCCTCGCTGCACCGGGTGGAGCTCACCGACCCCACCCATATGGAGTGGGCGGGGTGGCACAACTACTCCCGGCTGTGGGACGACGAATTCTTCTGGAACGCGCTGCAGAACACCTTCACCATCGGGGTGATCTCAACCGTTCCGCAGCTGCTGATGGCCCTGGGCCTCGCGCACCTGCTGAACTACAAGCTGCGCGGCTCGATGTTCTTCCGGGTGGCGATCCTCACCCCGTACGCCACCTCGGTGGCCGCCGCGACGCTGGTGTTCGTGCTGCTCTTCGGGCGCGACTACGGCATGATCAACTGGGCGCTCGGGTTCCTCGGGATCAACAACATCGACTGGCAGAACGGCACCTGGACCTCGCAGCTCGCGGTGTCCACCATCGTCATCTGGCGGTGGACCGGCTACAACGCGCTGATCTATCTGGCCGCCATGCAGGCCGTGCCGAACGATCTGTACGAGTCGGCGGCGCTGGACGGCGCCTCGCGCTGGCAGCAGTTCATCAACGTCACCATCCCCTCGCTGCGGCCCACGATCCTCTTCACCGTCGTCGTCTCGACGATCGGGGCCACCCAGCTCTTCGGTGAGCCGCTGCTGTTCAACGGCGCCGCCGGGGCCACCGGAGGCCCCGACCACCAGTACCAGACGCTCGGCCTGTACCTGTACGAGCAGGGCTGGGTGAACCTCCACCTCGGCCGGGCCTCCGCGATCGCCTGGACGATGTTCCTGATCCTGCTGCTGATCGCCGCCGCCAACGCGATCGTGGCCCGTCGGCTGCGCAAGAGCCAGTGAGTTGCCCGAGGGAGAACCATGAGCGCTGTTATCTCTTCCGGTAGGGCCGCCAAGGCCACCGAGGGCGGGGGGAGCCCGGACAGGAAGGCCAGAAAGGCGAGAAGAGGGGACAAGGGGGCCAAGGGCGCCGGCCGGCAGCTGCACGGCGGCAAGATCACCTATGCCGTGCTGACCCTGTTCACCATCGGCTCGCTCTTCCCGCTGGTGTGGACGGCCATCGCCGCCTCCCGCACCAACACCCGGCTCGCCGAGACGCCACCGCCCTTCTGGTTCGGCGGCAATCTCTTCAAGAACCTGGACACGGCGTGGAGCGATGCCAACATGGGCACCGCGCTGCTCAACACCACCATCGTGGCGGGGACCATCGCGGCCGGCACCGTGCTGTTCTCGACCGTCGCGGGCTTCGCCTTCGCCAAGCTGCGCTTCCGGTTCAAGAACCTGCTGCTGATGCTGACCATCGGGACGATGATGGTGCCGCCCCAGCTGAGCGTGGTCCCGCTGTACATGGCCATCGCCAAGCTGGAGTGGACCGACCAGTTGCAGGCGGTCATCCTGCCCACGCTGGTCAGCGCCTTCGGGGTGTTCTTCATGCGGCAGTATCTGACCCAGGCGCTGCCGACCGAGCTGATCGAGGCCGCGCGGGTGGACGGCGCCAGCAGTCTGCGGATCATCTGGCACGTCGTCTTCCCGGTGGCGCGTCCGGCCATGGCCGTACTGGGTATGCTCACCTTCGTCCAGGCGTGGAACGACTTCTTCTGGCCCATCATCGCTCTCACCCAGGCCGGCAACCCGACCGTGCAGGTGGCCCTGACGGGCCTCGGCCGCGGCTATACCGTCGACCAGTCGCTGATCATGGCCGGCGCGTTACTCGGTACCCTGCCGCTGCTGATCGCCTTCGTCCTCTTCGGCAAGCAGATCGTCG
Source organism: Streptomyces sp. NPDC059679 (assembly GCF_042734105.1). Lineage (NCBI taxonomy): Bacteria > Bacillati > Actinomycetota > Actinomycetes > Kitasatosporales > Streptomycetaceae > Streptomyces > Streptomyces sp. NPDC059679. Next base: position 397,357 of record NZ_JBHWES010000002.1, read on the forward strand.
GAGGCATCATGCAGGGCGCGGTCAAGGGCTGACGGCCCGCAAAGCGCCCTGCCCCACCAGACCCGGCGCGCCGGTCACGACCTGGCCGGCGCGCCGTGACCCACCCGTACCGTCTCACCTCACCCAAGATCACCCTCCCTTCCGCCCCGCACCACAACATCGAATGGGAGCGCTTCCATGACGCTGACCTTCCCGCCCGGCTTCCTGTGGGGTTCGGCCGCCGCCTCCTACCAGGTCGAGGGCGCCGCCCAGGAGGACGGCCGCACCCCGTCCATCTGGGACACCTTCAGCCATACGCCAGGCAAGACGCTCGGCGGCGACACCGGTGACATCGCCATCGACCAGTACCACCGCTTCCGTGACGACGTCCGCCTGATGTCCGAGCTGGGCATGGGCGCGTACCGCTTCTCGGTCTCCTGGTCCCGCGTCCAGCCCACCGGCCGCGGGCCCGCCGTGCAGCGCGGGCTCGACTTCTACCGCTCGCTGGTCGACGAGCTGCTGGCGGCCGGGATCCAGCCGGCGCTGACCCTCTACCACTGGGATCTGCCCCAGGAGCTGGAGAACACCGGCGGCTGGCCGGAGCGCGAGACCGCCGAGCGGTTCGCCGAGTACGCCGGGATCGTGGCCGACGCGCTGGGCGACCGCGTCGAGTTCTGGATCACCCTCAACGAGCCGTGGTGCAGCGCGTTCCTCGGCTATGGCTCCGGGGTGCACGCCCCGGGCCGCACCGAACGGCTCGCCCCGCTGCGCGCCGCCCACCACCTCAACCTCGCCCATGGCCTCGGCGCCCAGGCGCTGCGTGCCGCGCTGCCCGCCCGCGCCCAGATCGCCATCAGCCTCAACCCGGCGGTGGTCAGGCCGCTCACCCAGCAGCCCCAGGACCTGGACGCGCAGCGGCGCATCGACGCGCTCGCCAACCGGGTCTTCTCGGGCCCGCTGCTGCGCGGCGCCTATCCGAGCGACCTGATCGCGGACACCGCCGCCATCACCGACTGGTCCTTCGTACGGGACGGCGACCTCGCCGCCATCAAGCACCCCCTCGACGCACTGGGCATCAACTACTACACGCCCTCCCTGGTGTCGGCCGCCACCGGCGACGGGCCCGCCACCCGCAACGACGGCCACGGCGCCAGCGAGCACTCCCCCTGGCCGGGCTCGGAGCGGGTGGCCTTCCACCAGACGCCGGGCGAGCGCACCGAGATGGGCTGGACGGTCGACCCGACCGGACTGCACGAGCTGCTGATGCGCTACACCCGCGAGGCGCCGGGCGTACCGCTGTACATCACCGAGAACGGTGCCGCCTACGACGACAAGCCGGACGCGGACGGTGTGGTCCACGACCCGGAGCGGATCGACTATCTGCGCGCCCATCTGGCCGCCGCCCACCGCGCCATCGCGGACGGCGCCGATCTGCGCGGCTACTTCCTGTGGTCGCTGATGGACAACTTCGAGTGGGCGTACGGCTACAGCAAGCGGTTCGGCGCGGTCTACGTCGACTATCCGACCCAGACCCGCGTGCCCAAGGCCAGCGCCCACTGGTACGGACAGGTGGCCCGTACGGGTGAGGTAGCGGACGTGTAGGCCCTAGGACCCGGTCGCGCCCGGCGACCGGGTCGAGCCCGTACCGGCATACGGGCGTGCCTTTCCTCCGTACGGCCTACGCGGGCCCGCCGCGCATGGTCGCCGAGCGGAATGTGCTGGTAAATCTGGCATATCCATACTCGGTGACGAGGGTGAGGCATGAGAGCAGAACCGGGGCGCCGACCGACCGCACACGAAGCCGGACCCAGCCGGACCCGGGGCCGGGTGGGCAAGGGGGAAGCTCTCGCCGACTGGTTCGACGGGCGAATCGGCCTCTTCAAGATGGGCAAGGCCCAGCTGAGAAAGGTCTTCCCGGACCACTGGTCCTATCTGATCGGCGAAATCGCCCTCTACTCCTTTCTCATCATCATTCTGACCGGCGTCTACCTCACCATGTTCTTCGAACCCAGCATGGGTGAGGTCGTCTATCACGGCTCATACACGCCCATGGACGGCATCCGCATGTCCGAGGCGTTTGAGTCCACCTTGAACATCAGCTTCGATGTACGCGGCGGACTGCTCATGCGGCAGATCCACCACTGGGCGGCGATCATCTTCGTGGCGAGCATGCTCGTCCATATGATGCGCACCTTCTTCAACGGCGTCTTCCGCAAACCGCGCGAAATCAACTGGCTCTCCGGCGCCGGCCTGCTGATCCTCGGCATGTTCGACGGATTCATGGGCTACTCCCTGCCCGACGATCTGCTCTCGGGTACGGGGATGCGCTTTTTGGAGGGCGCGGTGCTGTCGGTGCCGATCGTCGGCACCTATCTGACGATGTTCATCTTCGGCGGACAGTTCCCCGGCGACATCATCATTCCGCGGCTGTTCACCGTCCACATCCTGCTGATCCCCGGCATCATGCTCGGACTGCTCGCGGTCCATATGATCCTGCTCGTCTACCACAAGCACACGCACAACATCGGACCGGGCAGAAGGGACACGAATATCGTCGGGCCGCCCCTGTGGCCCATCTATGTCGCCAAGTCCGGCGGTTTCTTCTTTCTCGTCTTCGGCGTCCTCGTCATCATGTCGGCCATCGCCCAGGTCAATCCGGTCTGGCTCTTCGGCCCCTACCGCCCCGACCAGGTGTCCACCGACGCCCAGCCCGACTGGTACATGGGGTTCTCCGAGGGCCTGATCCGTGTGATGCCGGGCTGGGAGATCAATCTGTGGGGCCACACCCTGGTCCTGGGGGTGTTCATCCCCCTGGTGATCTTTCCGATGGTGCTGCTGGCCATCTGGCTCTACCCGTTCATCGAGGCGTGGATCACCGGCGACAAGCGCGAGCACCACCTCAACGAACGCCCCCGCAACGCCCCGAGCCGCACCGCCTTCGGGGCCGCCTGGATCGGGCTGTACGTGGTCCTGCTGGTCGAGGGCGGCAACGACCTTTTCGCCACGCACTTCGACCTGTCGCTGAACGCCGTCACCTGGGGCAACCGGATCGCCTTCTTCGTGGTGCCGGTGATCGTCTTCATCGTGACCAAGCGGTGGTGCATCGGCCTCCAGCGGCGGGACCGGGAGAAGGTGCTGCACGGCCGCGAGACCGGCATCATCAAGCGCCTCTCACACGGCGAGTACGTCGAGATCCACGAGCCGCTGACCCAGGCCGAGCGGTACACCCTGGTCGCCCACGACCAGCCCGTCCCGATCGAAGCGCCCGCGGAGGTCGACGAGGCCGGGGTCCCCCGGAAGGTCTCCCGGAGGGAGAAGCTGCGCGCCAGGCTGTCCCGCAGCTACTTCGGCCCGCGCGGGCAGATCCCCAAGGCGACGGTGGAGGAGTACCGGGAACACCACCACGAGGAGCCCGAGGAGCGCGAACCGGCTCACTGACCCGAGGGCCCGCCGCGCCGGCGCACCGCGCTTCCCATCCTGGTCAGCGCCTCGCGCAGGATGTCCGGTGAGGTCGCGAAGTTGAGCCGTACGCACCCCGCGCCGCCGGAGCCGAACACATGTCCTGAGCTGAGGGCGACTCGGGCCTCGTCCAGGAACATCTTCGCGGGTCCGGCCATTTCGCTCACCACGCCGGGGCCGTCGGCCTGCCGATCGCCGTGCAGTCCAAGACCGGTGCAGTCCAGCCAGGCGAGGTAGGTGGCCTGGGGCGGGTGATACCGCACCTCGGGGAGGTGTTCTTCGACGAGCTGCCCCAGCAGGCTCCGGTTGGCATCGAGCCCGAGCAGCAGTTCGTCGAGCCAGTCCCCGCCGTCGCGGAAGGCCGTGGTGTGGGCGATGATCCCCAGATGGCTCGGGCCGTGACCGACCTCTTCGGGCATACGCCGAAGGTCGTCGGCGGCCTCGGCGCCCGCGATGGCCACGGCGGCCTTGAGCCCGGCGAGGTTCCATGCCTTGGACGCGGAGGTCAGCGCGAAGGCGTTCTCGGATCCTGGGACGCTGAGAAACGGGGTGAAGGCGGCCCCGGGCAGCACCACGGGCGCGTGGATCTCATCGGACACCACCCTCACCCCGTGCTCCCGGGCGAGCCGCGCGACCGCCTCCAGCTCCTCGCGGGTGTGGACGACACCGGTCGGGTTGTGCGGGTTGCTCATGAGGAACGCGGCGCGGCGGCCGTGGCTCCGCGCCCGTACGAACGCCTCTTCCAGGGCGTCGAGGTCGATCCGCAGATCCGGACCGAGCCGCGCCTCGACGACGTCCCTGGCGTCGTGGGAGACGAACGCGTAGAAGGGCGGGTACACCGGCGAACACACGACGACCGCGTCCCCGGGGTCGGTTATCAGCCGGAGCACTTCGACGATGCCCAGCATGACGTCCGGCACGATCGCCGTGTGCTCGATCCGCAGTCCGTCCCACCGCCACCGCTCGCGGGCGAACTCCCCCAGAGCCTCGGCGTAGGCGGTCCCGTACGGGTAGCCGGTGTCGCCTGCGTCGATGGCGGTGTGCAGCGCTTCGGCGACGGGGGCAGCCAGCGGCACATCCATCTCCGCCACCCACAGCGGAAGCACGTCCTCGGGGTGCGCCCGCCACTTCATGCTGGTGCGCTTGCGCAGCTGCTCCAGAGACAGCCGCGCCAGGGGGTCGGTCCGAGTGTTCTGCGACGCCTGAGAATCCGCACGCTTCATGCGATCCATCACACCACGCTCCCCTGTCCGCGAAGAGGGCTGTGCGCCGGCCCGGTCAGTCGCCCAGTCGGTCGCCCGGTCGGTCGCCCGGTCAGTCGAAGACCTCCGGCGGCGGCGCCGGGGAGGGCGCGGCGGTCGCGTCGGTGACCGGGGCCGCGCCGCCGGTGAAGTCCGCGAGCGCGCGGCCGTGTTCGGTCCGCGCCGGGTGGGGGTCCCCGGCGGCGCGGCGGGTCAGCTCGGCGAGGGGCAGCTCGCGGTCGGCGGCCAGCAGCACGGCGTTGCCGAAGCGGCGGCCGCGTAGCACGGCGGGGTCGGCGGTCAGCGACAGCTGCGCGAACGCCGCGCGCGCGGTGGCGACCTGGGCTCGCAGATGGGCGAGCGGCGGGCCGTCCGCGATATTGGCGGCGTACAGCCCGTCGGGGCGCAGCACCCGGCGCACCTCGGCCAGGAACTCCACGCTGGTGAGATGGGCCGGGGTGCGGGCCCCGCTGAAGACATCGGCGATGATCAGGTCGGCCCAGCCGTCGGGCACCTTGCCCAGGCCCGCCCGCGCGTCCGCACCGCGCACCCGGATCCGGTCGGCGGGGTTCAGCGGCAGTTCGCGCCGTACGAACTGGACGAGCGGCGCGTCGACCTCGACCACCTGCTGGGTGGAGCGGGGCCGGGTCGCCGCGATATAGCGGGCGAGCGTGAAGGCGCCGCCGCCGAGGTGGACGGCGTGGACCGGGCGGCCGGGCGGGGCGGCGAGATCGGCGATATGGCCGAGCCTGCGCTGGTACTCGAAGTCCAAGTACGACGGGTCGTCGAGGTCCACATGCGACTGCGGCTTGCCGTCCACCAGCAGGGTCCAGGCGCGCGGCCGGTCCCGGTCGGGCACCAGCTCGGCGAGCCCGCCGTCCACCGGCGCGGCGACCGGCTCCAGGGCACGCCCCCGCGCCGACCCCCGCTCCCGCGTGGCCGGCCCCCGCTTCCGTACGCCCTTCGCCATGCGCTCCAGTATGCGATGGGCGGTACGGGTCACCGGCGGCGGCCGGTCACCGGCCCACGGCCGCTCCCCCGCCGTTCCAGTCCCAGCCGACGATCCCGTCGCGCATCAGCCGGGCCGCGGCCGACAGATGGCCGGAGGCGGGCCGGACGAGGGTGAGGGTGCGGCGGCAGTCGGGGCTGTCGATATCGGCCCAGGCCACGGGAACGGGTTCGGCGAGGCGGCGGGCGAAGGCCGGGTTGAGGCCGATGCCGAGCCCGGCGCTGATCAGCGCCTGGATGGCGCCGGGCTCATCGCCCTCGCAGACGATCCGCGGCACCAGACCGCGCCCGGCGAACAACCGCTCCAGCAGCCGCCGCAGCCAGTGCCCCTGATGGGTCGTGATGAAGGGCTCGTCGGCGAGCTCGTCGATGCCCACCGAGGCGCGGCCGGCCAGCGGATGGCCGAGCGGCACGGCCAGCACCACCGGCTCGTCGAGCAGCCGGACCGTCTCCAGCTCCAGGTCGTCGGCGGGAATCGGCTGCGAGGCGACGCACAGGTCCACCTCCTGGGCGCGCAGCCGGCGGGCCATCTCCTCGACGGGCATCTGGTAGAGCTCGATCTCGACGGACGGGTGGGCGCGTTTGAAGGCCGCGAGCGGTCCCGTGAGGGCGAGGAAGGTCTCCGAGGCGAGGCGGACGGTGCCGAACCCCTCGCCGACGGTCTCCGCGACGGCCCGCCGCCCCGCTTCCAGTTCACCGAGGGAGCGCTCGACATGGGCGCGGAAGACCCGCCCCGCGTCGTTGAGCCGCAGCCGTCCGGCCCGGTCGAAGAGCGGGGTGCCCAGCTCGGCCTCGAGCCGGGCGATGGTGCGGCTCAACGACGGCTGAGCGATGCGCAGTTCCCCGGCCGCGCGGCTGAGGTGCTCCAGTCGCGCCACGACCAGGAACTGTCTGAGCATGGTGAGGTCCACGGCCCCGCCCCTCTCCCTTTCACCTTCTGCCGTCATACCTGCAAAGTCATAGCAGTATAGCGATATTGATCTTAGACACCATAGACAGCGAGTTATAGCGTCACAGGCGTTCCCGCTTCGAGGAGAGAAAGTGAGGGGACGCCATATGACCACCGCGATACTGCGGGCCGTCGTCAGCGCGCATCTGGTCGCGATCGTCGGGCAACCCGTGTTCGCCGGCATCTATCTCAGCGGCAACTACGACGGACTGCGCCTGCATGCCGACGGCGCCAATGTCGTCACCTCCCTGGGCTATGTGCAGCTCATCGTGGCCGCCGTCCTATGGGTGCGGCTGCGCCGGGCCTGGCCGTTCCTGGTGACGCTGGCGCTGGCGGCGGCCGAGACCGTGCAGTACTTCGCCGGAATGGACGGCGCGCTGTGGCTGCATCTGCCGCTGGGGGTGATGACCATCGCCGGGCTCGTGGTGCAGTTCATCGCCGTATGGCGCCGTCCGGTGACGGAGCAGGCGGAGGGGACGGAGGTGCGGCATGCGTGAGCCGTCTCCTCTGCGGACAGGCGATCTGACGCGGCGCCGGGCACTCGGCATCGGCGGGGCGCTGGGGCTGCTGGCGGCCGGCGGGCTCGGGGTCTCGGCGGCGCTGGCGCGCCATCCGTCCCTCACCGGCGCCGAGTTGCGCAGCGCGGTGCCGCTGCCGCCCGCGTTCCGGGTGCCGCTGCCGCTGCCGTCCGTACTGCGGCCGGTCGACAGCTCGGGCGGCGCCGACCGCTACGAGATCACCCAGCGTGCCGTCGACCTGGAGATCCTGCCCGGGGTACGGACGCCGATGTGGACCTACGACGGCACCTTCCCGGGGCCGACCATCGAGTCGCGGCGCGGCAGGCGCGTCACGATCACGCACCGCAACGAGCTGCCGGTGCCGACCGTGGTGCATCTGCACGGCGGACGGACCCGCCCCGAGTCCGACGGCTACCCCACCGACCTCGTCCTGCCCGCGGGGTGGCCGGACGGCGGCCACGATATGCACGGGATGAGCGGGAAAGGCGGCATGCCGTCGATGCACGATCCGCGGGCGGTGACGACCCGGCTGACACGGCAGTACACCTATCCGCTGGAGCAGCGCCCGACCATGCTCTGGTACCACGACCACCGGATGGACTTCACCGCGCCCGCGATCTGGCGCGGCCTGGCCGGGCTGCATCTGGTGCGCGACGACGCCGAGGAAGCCCTCGGACTGCCCTCCGGCCGGCGCGAACTCCCCCTGATGATCGCGGATCGGGCGTTCGACGCCGACGGCGGCCTCGCCTACCCCGCCCTCGACCCGGCCCTGCGGGAGCGGCCCGGCGTCCGCGAGCCCTACGCGGCCGGCGTCCTCGGCGACGTCATCCTCGTCAACGGCGCGCCATGGCCCGTCCACGAGGTCGACGCGGCCCGGTACCGGCTGCGGATCCTGAATGGCTCCAACGCCCGCCACTACGAGCTGGAGGCGGTGACGGACGACGGGCGGCGGCTCGATCTCGTCCAGGTCGGGGGCGACCAAGGGCTGCTCGCGGCCCCCGTCACCCACCGTCGGCTGCCGCTCGCCCCGGCCGAACGCTACGACGTGGTCGTCGACTTCGCCGACGTACCGGTCGGCGGCCGCGTCCGCCTCCTCAACCGGCTGGGCTCCGGCCGCACCCGCGAGGTGATGGCCTTCCGGGTCGCGCGCCGGGCCGCCGACGACAGCCGGGTGCCCCGGGTCCTCGCCACCGACCTGCCGCGCTGGCGCCGCTCGGAGGCCGCCCGGGTCCGGGAGTTCGCGTTCCGGGCCGGACGGATGCACGGCGGCCGGGGCTGGCTGATCGGCGGGCTGCCGTTCGACCCCGCCCGCGCGGACGTCACCACCCGCCTTGGCGACATCGAGGTGTGGCGGCTGATCGCGGACGTGCACCATCCCGTGCATCTGCATCTGGTGGGCTTCCGGATCCTCTCCCGCGGCGGGCGCCCGCCGCTCCCCCACGACGCGGGCCTCAAGGACACCGTCTCGCTACGGCCGGGCGAATCGGCGGAGATCATCACCCGCTTCGACGGCTACCGGGGCCGCTACCTGTTCCACTGCCACAACGCCGAGCACGAGGACATGGGCATGATGGCCAACCTCCACGTCGCCTGAACCGGCTCATCGGCGCCCGCCGGTCACTGGCAGCGGTCGACGGCCTCGATGAGGCGGGCGGCCTCCCCGAGCGCGGCGCGCAGCTCGGCGGGGTCGGTCACTCCGGTGTACGTATCGCCCGGCGGCACCAGCCAGCCGGTGCCGGTCAGCGGCGGCGACACCGTGCCGCCGCCGCTCTCCTCGTCGCCGCCCTCGGCGGCGCCGCCCGCGGCGGCGCCCCCCCGGCTCAGGCGGACCCCCCCCCCACCGGCGGTCTCATATAAAAAAAAGTAGCATCCGACGATTTAGGGGGTGTAAATCT
>NZ_JBHWES010000002.1:406415-494590 GCF_042734105.1 Streptomyces sp. NPDC059679
CCCACACCCTGTCTCTCTGAATGTGGTTTGTGTGGTATTTGTTTTTATGCTCTCGGGTGGGGGCGGTGGGGGGCCACAGCGTCCGGCCGCCGGTCACCCGGGGCCCCCCCGGGGCGCCGCCGCCCTCGGCGGCGCCGCCCGTGCTCAGCCGGACCCCGCACCCAGGCGTCTGTGCGCATTCGCTGCCCGGCAGGTCCCAGCCCGCCGCGGTGCCGGCGGGCACCACGAAACCGAGCGTGTCACAGGCGTTGTCATGCAGTACCGGACCGACGCCGTCACGTACGCGACGCAGGATGTCCACCGCCTCCAGCCCTTGACGGGCGGGCACGGTCACGAGGTCACAGTCCTGACACGGGAGATGCTGAGCAGCCGTCCGCGAGCCACTGATGTTCACTCCGGCCTCCCTCTCGACGGGTTGCAAAGAGCCCAACGCATGACAGTGTCAACGGCTACGGCCGAATGCCGCCATAAAGGATGGCACTTCATGGCAAATCGCGGGCAATTTGCTCGCTTTCACCCCTATCGTCCGAGTGTCGGGCGCGCCCCAGCCGGTACGGTTCTCCTCTCGCCCACACGGGAGCACCGTCAGGGAGGGGCCGCCATGACGCCGCCTCCAGCGTCTTCGCCGCCACAGTCTTCATCCCCGCGGCCTTCGTCACCGCGGCCTTCGTCACCGCGATCTTCGCCACCCCGGCCGAACACCGCCTTCCGGCGGCTGCGCGGACAGCTTTCCCCGTCCGAGTTCGCGGCGGCCGTACGAAGAGCCGCGCGGGAGATCGGCGAGCAGGTCTCGTGTGACGCCCGCTACATCGGCCGCGTCGAATCCGGGGCGATCCGCTGCCCCAACTACGCGTATGAGCGCGTCTTCCGTCATATGTTTCCCGGCCGCACGCTGACGGACCTGGGCTTCTCACCGCGCGAGGCGGTACGCGGCCGCCAGCCCTGGCCCGCCGCGCAGACGATCCCCGCGGCAGCCCCCGTGGCAGGCCCCGCACCGGCTCCCGCCGAGGACGGCGACCCGCTGCGCCGCTCCTTGCTGTTCCAGGAGCCGGTCGGCGGGCCCGGCGGCCGGATCGGCGAGCCGGAGGCCGCGGCCGTCGAGGAGGCCGTCCGCCGGATCCGGCTGCTGGACGACCGGCACGGCGCGGACAGCATCTACCCGCACACCGCCCAGCCGCTGAACGCCGCGTACGCCCTGCTCGACGCGGGCGCGCGGCGCCGCTCGATCGCCGATCGGCTGTACGCGGGCGCCGGGGAACTGGCCATCTCGGTGGGCTGGCTGGCGCACGACTCGGGCCGCTTCGCCGACGCCCGCGCGCATTACGCGGAGGCCCTGGCCACCGCCCGCGTCACCGGCGACCCGGCGCTGGAGGCACACGCCTTCTGCAACGCCGCCTTCCTCGCCCGCGACGCGGGCCGCCCCCGCGAGGCCGTACGCGCCGCCCAGGCGGCGCAGCGGGCCGCGGGACGCCTCGCCTCACCTCGGCTGCTGTCGCTGATCGCGCTGCGCGAGGCGGGCGGCTGGGCCTGGCTCACCGACCGGTCCGGCTGCGAACGCGCCCTGCTGCGCGCCCAGGCGCTCTTCAGCCGCGGCCCGTCCGACGCCGACCCCGAGTGGATGACCTTCTACGGAGAGGCCGAGTTGGAGGGTCTGGAGGCGCAGTGCTGGTCGGCGCTCGGCGACTGGGGCCGGGCCGTCGAGCACGCCCGCCGCGCGGTCGCCCTGCAGAACCCGCACTTCACCCGCAACATCGCGCTGTTCACCACGGAGCTGGCCAGCGATCTGCTCGCGGACGGCGCCCCGGACGCGGCGGCCGTCGCGGCGGGCCGCGCCCTGGAGCTGATGGACCAGGTCAAGTCCGCCCGCATCCGGCGGATGCTCGACGAAACCGCCCGCGTACTGCTCCCGTACGGCCGCAACGCGGTGGTGGCCGACTTCCTCGCCCGCTACGACGCGCAACGCTCCTGAGCGCGCAAGCCGCGCATCAGCCCAAGTGACCCGTGTCGTTCCAGCGCTCGATGGCCGGTTCGCCGTACGCCCAGCCCAGGACGGACAGGGAGGTCGGCTCCAGGCGGATCCGGGCCGCGAAGGAGACGTCCAGGCCCAGCCAGCGTGCGCCCAGCGTGCGCAGGATGTGGCCGTGCGCGAAGACCAGCACGTCGCGGTCGGCCGAGCGGGCCCACTCCACCACCGCGTCCGCCCGCGCCGCGATCTCAGCCGGCGTCTCGCCCTCCGGGACGCCGTCGCGCCATATCAGCCAGCCGGGCCGGATCGCCTGGATCTCGGCGGGGGTCATCCCCTCGTACGCGCCGTAGTCCCACTCCAGCAGCGCGTCCCAGTCCCGCGCCCGGTCGCCGAACCCCGCCAGCTCGCAGGTCTCCTTGGCCCGGACCAGCGGGCTGGTGCGCACCTCGACGCCCGGCAGGCCCGCCCACGGCCCGTGGTGCAGCCGCTCGCCGAGCAGCTTGGCGCCGCGCCGGCCCTCCTCCAGGAGCGGGATGTCGGTGCGGCCGGTGTGCTTCCCGGACAGCGACCACTCCGTCTGTCCGTGCCGGGCCAGGAGGATGCGTGGTGCCATGGGGGATTTGCCTTTCACCGGATCGGGAGCGGGATCGGGAGCGCCTCACCGGGGCGGCAGCGCCGTACCGTCCCATCATCGCTCACCCGTTCCGGACGCAACCCCAGGGGCGATCTCGGCGTCTTCCTGATCGCGCACCCGTCCGCGGGGGGAAGTCGGGCAGGGGGATGTCGGGGCATTCCAGCAGCGACGACCCGCGTTTTCCGGACGCATCTTGGGGGCGGTGCGCGAGTCGCTTGGCCTACACCGTACGGTTGACCGCGCGCCATTTCTTGGCCGCCTGATCTTTTTGGAGAGCGTCCGGATGCCCCAGACCGCGCCCCGCGCCGGAACATGGCAGGGCAGTAGGCCACGTTGGTGGACCGAACTGCCCCTGATAGCTGTGGTGTACGCGGCGTACTCGGCCGGCCGGCTGCTGGCCCGGGGCGACGTGACCACCGCCGTCGACCACGGCCTGGGCATACTCCATCTCGAACAGCGGCTGAACATCGACTTCGAGACCCCGCTCAACAACATATTCACGGCCCACAAGCTGATCGGGATACCCGCCGACTTCGCGTACGCCTCGCTGCACTACGTGGTCACCCCCGTGATCCTGGCCTGGGTGTGGAAGCGTCGCCGGGCCGCCGACTACCGGCTGCTGCGCACCTGGCTGCTGGTCTCCACGCTCATCGGGCTGATCGGCTTCACGCTGATGCCGACCTGTCCGCCGCGCCTGCTGGACGCGGGCCACGGCTTCGTCGACACCATGGCGCAGTACAGCTCGTACGGCTGGTGGGGCGGCGAGGCGAGCGCCCCGCGCGGGCTCGGCGGGCTCACCAACCAGTACGCGGCCATGCCGAGCCTCCATGTGGGGTGGGCGCTGTGGTGCGGCGTGGTGCTGTGGCGGCACGGGCGCTCGGCGTGGCTCAAGGCACTGGGGGTCGCCTATCCGCTGGGCATCGCCCTCGTGGTGATGGGCACCGCGAACCACTACTTCCTCGACGCGGTCGCCGGGGCGGCCGTCATGGGGCTCGGACTGCTGCTGGCCAAGCCCGCGCTGGGGCTCGCCGCCCGGATCCGGGCCCGCCTGAGCTCGACCACCGACGAGGCCGCCGGAACCGCTGCTCCGGCCGTGAATGGCGCTTCAAACCTCAATGTCGCCGCGAATGTCGGTGACAAGTGCGAGACTTCGGCGCGTGAACGGGAACGGATCCCTCGACAGCAGGGCAGGGACGCGGACAGAAGCACGGGCGGCGACAGCGGCGGCAGGGAGGCCGGCGCGGCGGTCCGAAGCGGCAGCGGCGGCAAGACCGCCGCAGCCGGGGACGGCGCTGCGGCAGCGGCTCGCTGAGCTGCGCGGCCCGACCACCACCCCGCACCCCCTGGACGCCCGCGCGCTGGCCGCGCTGGCCGCCAATCCAGGCTGCCGCCGCCGCGCGCTGCTGGACGGCGCGGGGGTCGACAAGCTCGCGCTCGCCCAAGCGCTGGGGGCGCCGGGGTCCTTCGGGCAGTCCCAGTTCGCCCACCAGCGGGGCAATACGTTCGAGGCCCGGACCAAGGCGGACGGCGGCGAGGCGCTGATGCGGCTGCTGTACGAGCGGCTGCGCGACGGTTCGCCCGAGCCCGAGCCGGGCAACACCGCGGTCCCCGATCTCACCGCGTTCGGCCCGCAGGGCCGTACGGCGCGTACGGCCCTGGCCCTGCGGGAGGCCACGGAGGCCAAGGGCTGGGCGCTGCTCGACCACCCCATGGTGAGCCTGGACATCGCCGGCTCCCCCGCCTTCCTGGAGCCGGACGCGGTCGTGGTGCACCCCGACGGCTCGTGGACGGTCGTCGAGATCAAGTCCTTCCCGATGGTGGACGGCTCGGCGGACCCGGCCAAGGTGGGCGCGGCGGCCCGGCAGGCCGCGGTGTACGCGCTGGCGCTGGAGCGGGTGGCCGCCCAGGCGCACGCCCGGGTGCGCCACGAGGTGCTGCTGGTGTGCCCCAAGGACTTCTCCAACCTCCCCACCGCGGAACTCCTCGATGTGCGCAAGCAGCTGGCCGTCACCCGGCGGCAGCTGACCCGCCTCACCCGGATCGAGGAGATCGCCGCCGCGCTCCCCGAAGACCTCACCTTCGACCTGCGGCTCTCGGACGACGGCCGCACCGTGACCCGGCCGGTCGACGAGCTGATGGCCGCCGTGGAGGCGGTGGACGCCGCCTACGCCCCGGAGTGCCTGTCCGCGTGCGAGCTGGCGGTCCACTGCCGGGCACGGTGCCGTGCGGCGGGCGGCGTCGAGTCGCTGGGCCGGAGCGTACGGGGCGAGCTGGGCGGGCTGACGACCGTCGAGGCGGTGCTCGCGGCGGCCCTGGGTGAGGCCGAGGCCGACGGCGAGGGCGAGGGCGTCCATGGCACCGACAGCCCGGCCCCGACCACCGGTGACCCCGCCGTCGACGCCCTGCGCCGCGCGGCCGCCCTGCGTGCCGAGGCGCTGGGCGCTGTGTTGATGCCCGCCGAGGAGGCGGTGTGTCGCTGATCACGTCCCTGGCCCGGATGGAAGCCGTCCGGGACGGGCGGGCGCGGCCCGTCGCGACGGTCCGCCATCGCCATCTGTCCGACCGGCCGCTGGTCTTTGTGCCGCTGACCACCGCGGGCGAGGCCGGCGCCCCGCTGGGCGCGCTGGTGGGGACCGAGCGGGACGCCCCGCGGCTGCTGGCCGTGGCGCAGCCGCGCGACCGGGATCTGCGGTTCGCGTTCCTCGCCGAGCTGGCGGAGGTGGTGCTGCCGTACCTGGACTCGTACGCGGACGAGGTCGACCTGGAGGAGCGCAAGGAGACCGACCCGGAGACCGGGAAGAAGGTGCCGGTCCAGGTCGAGCTGTGCGCGGACGCCCCGCAGCTCGTGGTGCCCAGCGGCCAGGCGCGCGAGTTCGTACGGCTGCTGGGCCGCTCGATGCGGTTCCGGCGGACGGCCGAGCAGGACCCGGAGACGCCGTTCCCCGCGCCCGCGCGGGTGCCACTGCTCGGGCGGTGGCTGACGCACTACGGGGAGCGGTCCCGGGTGCCCGGTTCGTGTCTGCTGCCGGCGATGACGGACCTGCTGACCCGTCACTGGGCGACCGGGCAGTCCAATCTGGAGGACCAGCACCTGGGCGCGCTGCTGGCCTGGATCGACCCCCCGGACGGGGAGTCCGGGGACCGGGCGGCGCTGCGGGCCGAGTCGGAGCGGGACGCGGCCGGGCAGCTGCTGTGCCCGCCCGCGGGCCCGGCCACCGACCCGGCCTTCGACAACAAGCTGCTGGCCCCCGCGATGGCCCGGTACGACGCGGCGCGCATGGCGGCCGCCGGGGCCGTGGACGGGGCCCGCGCGGAGCGGCACCACGCCGAGCTGCACCGCGCCGAGGCCGAGATCCGCGAGCTGATCGCCACCCAGATGCGGCCCACCTGGGACGCGGTGTGGCAGGGCCTCGACCTGCTGCGCGCGCTCCCGGAAGGGACGCGGGTGACCGAGCGGTGGAAGCGGGACCGCTGGTCGTACACCGGCCACCGGGACCGGGTGCGCGCCGGGGAGCCGCCGCAGCCGAAGCTGGACGACGCGGTGACCGCCGCGCAGAAGCTGGCCGCGCGCGAGACCGCGCAGGCTCAGCTGGAGGCGCAGGAGGCGCTGGACGACCCGCTGGTGATGGCGGGGCGGCGGCTGGCCGGGGAGGCGTTCGCCGGTGAGGTCGCCGAGGTGGTCATGGCCTGGTCGGAGGCGAAGGTCCCGCGTCCGCGCCCGCTGGTCACGGTCCGCACCGGGGACCGCCCGCATCTGGGCGAGGGCGTGAAGCTGTACCGGGTGCTGGCCGACGGCAGGACGCAGACCGGGGAGTTCGCGGGCCACGCCGAGCCCGCTGAGGTCGGCGAAGGTGGGCTGGTCGTGCGGCTGACCGGCGGCATGGGGCGGGGCAAGACCCCCGAGCAGGGGTCGGTGCCGGAGCCGGGCGACCGGGTGTGCTGGACCCTGTTCGAGCACGCCCCGCGCGGCGGCCCTGAGCTGCCCGACGTAGAGGCCACGCCCTGGACCCACGGCGGCCCGCCCAACGCGGACGCCGCGCAGGCCCCCGACCCGGTGACCGAGGAGGACTTCCTGTGACCGCCCCGAACCCGGCCACAGAGGGCGCGCCCGGCGGAGCATCCGCCGGGCGCGCCGAGGCGTTCGACCCGGCGGCGGCCGCCGCCCGCGCGACGGACGCGATCCTGCACGACACCCTGCACGGCCCGTACCGGGGCGTGGTCGTGGACTCCCCGCCAGGCGCGGGCAAGTCGACGCTGGTGGTGCGCGCGGCCCGCGAGCTCGCGGCGGCCGGACGGCCGCTGATGGTGGTCGCGCAGACCAACGCGCAGGTGGACGATCTGGTGGACCGGCTGGCCCGGGAGGATCCGGAGCTGCCCGTGGGGCGGCTGCACAGCAGCGAACCGCATCCGTACGACCCGGTGCTCGACGGGCACCCGGCCGTCCGCGCCTCGGCCAAGGTCGCGGACCTCGCCGGGCTCGACATCGTCGTCTCCACGGCCGCGAAGTGGGCGCACGTCAAGAACGTGGAGCCCTGGCGGCACGCGATCGTCGACGAGGCGTACCAGATGCGGTCGGACGCGCTGCTGGCCGTCGCGGGGCTCTTCGAGCGGGCGCTGTTCGTCGGCGACCCCGGGCAGCTGGACCCGTTCAGCGTGGTGGGCGCGGAGCAGTGGGCGGGCCTGTCGTACGACCCGTCGGCGAGCGCGGTGAGCACGCTGCTGGCGCACAACCCGCACCTTCCGCAGCACCGGCTGCCGGTGTCCTGGCGGCTGCCCGCCTCCGCCGCGCCGCTGGTCTCGGACGCCTTCTACCCGTACACGCCGTTCCGCAGCGGCACCGGCCACGGCGACCG
Organism: Streptomyces sp. NPDC059679; assembly: GCF_042734105.1. Classification (NCBI taxonomy): domain Bacteria; kingdom Bacillati; phylum Actinomycetota; class Actinomycetes; order Kitasatosporales; family Streptomycetaceae; genus Streptomyces; species Streptomyces sp. NPDC059679. The sequence continues at coordinate 413,869 of NZ_JBHWES010000002.1, forward strand.
GCGGCTGCGCTTCGGGGTCCCCTCCGACGGCTCGGGCCCGGACCGGGTGCTGGACGAGGCCGCCGAGTCGGGGTGGGGGCTGCTGGAGCTGCCCGCCCGGCGGACGCCTCGTACGGACCCGGAGGCGGTGGGCGCCGTGGCCCTGGTGGCGCGGCGGCTGCTGGACCGGGGCGGGGCCGCGGTCAGCGAGCGGTCGGCCGACCCGGTGCCGCTGACGGCGGACCGGATCGCGGTGGGCACCGCGCACCGGGACCAGGCGGCGGCCGTCCGGGCCGCGCTGGCCGATCTGGGGGTGGTGGGGGTCACGGTCGACACGGCCAACCGGCTCCAGGGGCGTGAGTTCGATGTGACGGTGGTGCTGCACCCGCTGTCGGGGCGGCCGGACGCGACGGAGTTCCATCTGGAGACCGGCCGGCTGTGCGTGCTCGCCTCCCGGCACCGGCACGCGTGCATCGTGGTGTGCCGGGCGGGGGTGGCCGAGCTGCTGGACGAGCATCCGTCGACGGAGCCGGTGCAGCTGGGGGTCACGGTGAAGTTCCCGGATGGCTGGGAGGCCAACCACGCGGTCCTTGCCCACCTGGCGGAACACCGTGTCAGCTGGCGGCCTTGACCGTGTCAGATGGCGGCCATCGGGTATGTCCTAAGGCGCTCTTGCCCCACGCGCGACAATGGGGGAGAGAAACGAGACAGCTCGGCCGATAAGCCCCGCAACGGGTTCGACGATTCACGAGGAGAGATCACATGCCAGAGCCGCATCCGGCTCAAGGCCCGCACGGCACCGCGCCACGGCGGCTGAAACCCGCACCCCTGCTCTTCGAACCCACCGCGGCCGTCGCGGACGAGGCGCACTTCTTCGATCTGGAGTCCATCGAGGACCCGCGTGAGCTGCTGTCCCGCTCCACGGAACTCGTGCTCGCCTTCCGGGCGGCGACCGACCGCGCCATGGAGTTCCAGGCGATGGCCGCGGCCCAGCTCGCCGATCCGCGGCGGTTCGACCGGCTGACCCCGGCCGTGATCGCGGAGCGGGCGGAGTGGACCGAGGACTACGCCAAGAAGATGGTCGAATTCGGCCGCGAGCTCATGCGGGGCGGAGAAGCGACGGACTGATCGCGGCCCAGCCGCTATGTGGCCGTTGGCATATGCGGGCGGAAGATACCGCAACCCCTCATCGTCACGTACCGGTTTTCCCTCATTCCCCTACGTCATCTCATCCACCGGTAAGTGTAGAAACATGAGCGAATGGCCTCGGGACTCACATCACGCCGCCGCCTATGTCACCCCCGCCGGAGCGGACTGGCTCGCCTCGGCCAGCGCCTGCCCCCGTAGCGTGCACACACTGTGGGCGCAGCGCCCCACCGTGCCCGTCACCCTGCCGTGCGGCACCGCCTTCGACGTGGTCAGCATGGACGCCCTCTTCGGCCGCCGGGTGGTGAGCCGGTTATGGACCGACGGGCCGGGCTCCGGTCCGGTGGCCACCCAGCGCGGCCGCGTCATGCTGTTCGCCGTTCCGGGCGCGGCCCGGCGGCTGGCCGCGCTGCTCGGCTGGGAGGAGTGGGCGGCGTCCGCCCCGCCGCTGCTCTGCTACGGCTGGGGCGACGCGGTGACCGTCCCGCCGCCCTACCCCGAGGAGACGCCCGCCGCCGAGGGCCGCTGGCTGGTCGCCCCCGACGTCCGGCACCCCTGGCTGCCCGGCCCCGAGGCGCTGCTGTGGGCCTGCGTCAGGGCCGCCCGCGCGGCATCCCAGCTCCTCGGCCGCACCGCTGTGACCAGCACACCCGCCGTTTTTCCGGGCTGACGGACGGCTGAGGGATATCGATTTTCACTCCGCCGGATCCGGGTGCTAAGGTCTTCTACGTCAGCAGGCGCCGCTAGCTCAGTTGGTTAGAGCAGCTGACTCTTAATCAGCGGGTCCGGGGTTCGAGTCCCTGGCGGCGCACCTTGGCTCTTAGAGCCACTGACCTGGGGTTTCTCGGCTATCCGAGAAACCCCAGTCGCATTTTCGGGGGCCGTATGGGTAGCTCAGCCACCTGATCCCCCGCCGACCGGGGCCCCGGTGATGGCCTGCATCTCCTGCCCGATCATCTCCTGCAGCGGCACGCCGTCGCGGTTGCCGAGGATGACACCGACCCAGCCGGTGTCCGGGTAGATGTCCCAGTTGACGCCGACACCGGGGTTGCCGCCGGCGCGCTGGTAGTTCCACTGGCCGTTGACGATGGAGACCGGAATCCCGTACGCCCCGAACGACGCCGGTCCATGGGGGATCTTGGCGGCAGTGAGCACGTCGGCCCAGGGCCGGTCCAGCACCGTTCCGTCGCCCAGCGCACGCGCGAACCGGACCAGATCCGGCGCGGTGGCGAAGCCACCGTCCCCGGGGGCATCGATGAAGGCGCGGCCCGGATTCTTGCCGAGTACGTTCGGGTCCGGACTGCTCTTGTCCAGGTTGCGGACGGCGTCCACCACACTGCCGTCGGCCACTTTCATGTACGGGTGCGCGATGTGCTCGTCGGTGAGCCACTGCGTCCTGGTGCAGAACGCCGAGCCGGTCATGTCGCAGCGCCCGAAGATGTTCTCCTGTACGTAGTCCCAGTACGTCTTGCCGGTCACGGCCTCCACGATCAGCGCGGAAATGGTGACCTCCGCCTCCGCGTGGGCGGTGTCAGGAACGCCCGGGACGCCCACCAGTTTCGCCTGCCGGGCCCGCTGCTCGTAGTACTCGTGCACCTCATCCCGGCTCCGGAAGACACGTTGCACGTCCTCATCCGGGCTGTCGAGGCCGGAGGTGCCGGACAACACGTGGTGGATGGTCACCTGCTCGGCGATCTCCTTGGCGAAGCCCTTCAGATGGGTGCCCACCGTGTCCGACAGCTTCACCTTGCCCTGCTGCGCCAACTGCAGGACGGCCACCGCGCCGAACGGCTTGCCCGCCGAGCTGAGGCTGAACGCGACGCCCTCGTGGTTGGCGATTCCCTTCTCCTTGTCGGCCATGCCGTAGCTGCGGGACAGCACCGTCTGGCCCCGGTGCGACAACAGCACCACGCCGGAGAACTTGCCCTCGGCGGCCAACTTCGCCACATACCGGTCGTAGGCTCCGCCAGGCCGGGTGTCTGGCGGGATCGGGTCGGTTGGGGCCTGGTCGGCGTGGCTGGGCTGGGCGTCCACCAGCGACGCGCCTGCCACCACGCCGGCGGTCGCCACCCCGCCCCACCCGAGCAACTGCCGCCGGTTGACGCCGCGTACGGAATCCGAGTCCATGATCACAGTCCTTTTCCGATGACGAACTGACCGTTGACGCACTGTGGTCCACGACTCCACTGAAGACGGGAAACTGTTGCGATGGCGTATGCGAAATTCGATACGTCTGCGATACACGTTCCGGGAAGATCGCTGGTCGCCATACCGAGGTCAGCCTGCGCGCGAGCAACCTCGCTCAGCCTGATCGCTCCATGAGCGCCCCGGTGCCGTGCGTCGTCGGGTCGTCCCGCTGCCGTGGCGCGGTTACCTGGGCCCACACCGTCTTCCCGGGCCCCTGGCGTTCCCGCACACCCCAGCGGTCGGCGAGCGCATCGACCAGGAGCAGGCCCCTGCCGTGCTCGTCGTCCCGTTCGGGCACGACCCGCGCGGGCTGCCTGTCGTGCGTGTCCGACACCTCGATCTGTACGACGCCGGTCCCGTCGTCGTACCGGAGCAGCAGCGCGAAGTCCCGCCCCGGGACGAGGCCGTGCACCACGGCGTTGGTGGCCAGCTCTGCGACGACCAGGGCAGCTGCCTCGAAGCCGCTACTGCCCCGGGGAATCCCCCAGGCGATGAGCTGGTGCGCGGCCAGGAGCCGGGCGCCACGGCGGGTGGCGGAGAAACGCTGGGCGAACGTGCGTACGGTGACGGGCACTTGGGCCCGTGGAGCAGTCATGGCGGAAGCGTTGTGGCGAAGGCCGGTCGCTCTACAGGCACGACACCCACCCAAATCGCTCTGTACTGGTTCACGCCGTGGACTGGGTCAGTGACTTTCTGTGAGGATGAGGAGTTGGATCGTAACGGCGCGGGGGTGCACAGGAGGCGGCGCGGCGATGGCGGCGGACAACGGCGGCAACAACACAACCAGCGAACCTGAGATGTCGGACAGTCTCAAGACCTTTGGCGCGGTTTTGAAGGCGCTGAGGGACGAGGCAGGGCTGACGCAGGAGGAGTTCGCACCACAGGTGCAGTACTCGGCGGCTTACATCGCCAAGATCGAGCAGGGGAGGCGGTTCCCTCCGAGGGACCTCATCGGACGGTCGGAGGGGGTGCTGGGCGCGACGGCCGCCCGCGTCCTGGCGGCTGCGGCTCGCAGTCTGACGCGCAAGGCGGGGTTGGCGTCGTGGTTCCAGCAGTGGGCGGGGATCGAGGAGGAGGCGGTGTCGCTGTATGCGTACGAATCGAGCGTCGTACCAGGACTGTTGCAGCCCGAGCCGTACATCCGAGAGATCTTCGAACGCCGCCTTCCTCCACTCACGGAGGAGCAGTTCGAGAACCAGGTGGCTGCTCGCCTGGCGAGGCAGCAACTCCTTACGGAGCGCCCGAACACAACGTTCTCCTTCATCATCGAACAGGCCCTATTGGAGCGCCAGTTCGGCGGCCTTGACGTCACCAAGCCTCTGTACGACCACCTGCTGGAGCAGGGGTGTCACCGCAACGTGGAGATCCAGGTCATGCCTCTGCGGCAGGAGGATCATTCCGGTTTCGAGGGGCCGATGTACCTTGCCGAAACCGCGGACAACCGCTGGGTCGGCTACGTAGAAGCACATGACGCCAGCATGCTGATCACCGACCCGAAATCCGTCAGTGCCATGCTTCAGCGCTATGGCAAGATGCGCTCACAGGCTCTGGGTCGTCAGGCCACCACGAGCCTGATCGAGCAGATGCGAGGAGCGCTATGAGCACTACTGAACTGGACTGGTTCAAGAGCAGCTACAGCGGCGGTGGAGGCGGCAACTGCGTCGAGGTCGCCGTACGTCCTGACAAGGTCCACGTCCGGGACTCCAAGGACGCACGGATAGGCTCGCTGATGGTCTCTCACGAAGCCTGGTCAGCGTTCACCGCCCTCGCGGCGGACGCCCAGGTCTGAGGCCGCCAGCCCCGCCGCCTCCCGGATGTCGTGGAGCAGTTCCGCCTGGCGCAGCACGTCGGCCCGCCCGTCCGGCGCCTCCCCGCCGCCCTGGGTGTCCCGGACGGCCCGTACGAAGGCGGCCACGGTGTTCGCCACCTGGTCGTCGGGGGCCACAGGCAGCTCCTGGTCGCCGTCCGCGCGCCGCAGCCGGATCGTTGGCTCGAAGTCGGCGGGCGGGGTGTAGGCGCGCTCCACGGTCAGCCGCCCCTCGGTGCCCCACAGCTCGTACATGGCCACATAGGGGTGGTCGAGTCCAAAGGTCAGTTGGGCGGTGACCCCCTCGGGGGTGTGCAGCACGGCGGCCCCGGAGGTGTCGACCCGCCGTCCCTCGCCCTGGGTGAGCACCGCGCCCGCGACCCGCAGCTCGGGGCCCAGGAAGTGCAGTGCCGCGCGCACCGGATAGACGCCGACGTCCCACAGCGCCCCACCGCCCAGGCCGGGGTCGTAGCGGATGTCCGTGTCCTGGAGCCGGGGGATGGCGAACGCGGCGTGCATCGCGCGCAGTTCGCCGATCGCGCCCTCGGCGAGCGCCTTGCGCACGGCCTCGTGCCGGCCGTGGTGGACGAACATCACGTTCTCCATCAGCACCAGGCCCAGCTCACGGGCGAGGGCCAGCAGTTCGGCGGTGCGCGCCCGGTCGGTGGTGAGCGGCTTCTCGGCCAGCACATGCTTGCCCGCGCGCAGCGCCGCCTCCACCCACGGCGCGTGCAGGGCGGCGGGCAGCGGTACGTACACCGCCTCCACCTCCTCCAGCGCCAGCAGCTCCGCGTACCCGGTCACCGGGCGGCAGCCGTACGTCCGCGCCGTCTCCACGGCCTTGGCGGCGTCCCGGCTGGCCACCGCCACGACCTCGGCGCCCGGCGCGGCCACCATGGCCGGCAGCATCCGGCGGCGCGCGAAACCGGCGCAGCCCAGTACCCCGACGCGCAGCCCGGCGTCACTCATCGACGCGTCATTCATCGGCCGTCCCCTCCCATCGCTCCCAAGCAGGCCAGCAGCGTACGCGCTTGGACGTTGACGTAGTGGCCGTGCCGGACCAGCGAGCGCAGCTGGGCCGGGGTGACCCAGCGGTATCCCGGCGGCGGGTCGAGCGGGGCGGCGTCGCACTCCACGACCAGGGTGCGGCTGTCCGCGTTCAGGAACCGCCCGCCCTCCTCCGAGTGCACCGCCTCGTACCGCACCCGGCCGCCGCGGGGGGCGAGGACCAGGTCGAGGAAGGGCGGCCGGTCCTCGGCCGGGAGGTGGTCCCAGTTGCCGGGGGTGCACTGGACGGTGGGGCCGAGTTCGACCGTGTCGAGGAAGCCGCCCTCGACGCGTGCGTGCGCGAGCACATGCAGCACCCCGCCGATCCGCCGCGCCACGAACGCCGTGATCCCGGCCCCCACCGGCTCGAACAGCGGCTGGGTCCATTTGCTCACCTCGCGGCTGGCGGCCCGCACCGACACCGCCACCACCTTGAAGTACCGGCCCTCCTCGTGGTCGACGGACCGCTCACCGCGCACCCAGCCGGGGACGGAGGCCAGCGGGACGCGCTCGGCCCGCAGTTCGCGCCGGGAGCGCTCGCCGGTGAACCAGGACCGCAGCTCGGCGTCGGTGTGCAGGGCACGCTCCCCGGCGCTCGGCGCGTGCTCGGTCCCGAGCTGCTGTCCGTACTCCGGCATACAGGACAGCACCGTGCGCGCGTCCATGTTGATGACCAGGTCCTGGTGGAGCAGTTCATTGATCTGCCCCAGGGTCAGCCAGCAGAAGTCGTCGTACAGCGGGACGTCGTCCAGCGCCTCGACGATCATGTTGCGGTTGCTCTTGTGGTAGAACCACGAGCCGTGTTCGGACTGCAGGGCGTCGGCCAGGACCTGACCGCGTCCGGGCGTGACGAAGTAGTCCAGGTACTTCACGTCCAGGCCCTTGTGCACCTTGGTGTAGTTGGAGCGGGTCGCCTGCACGGTGGGCGACAGCTGGAGCAGATTGGGGTTGCCCGGCTCCATCTTGGCCTGCATGAGGAAGTGCAGCACCCCGTCGAACTCCTTGGCCAGGATGCCGAGAATGCCCACCTCGGGCTGGACGATGATCGGCTGATGCCAGCCGCGGTACGGGCCCTCGTCGGTGGCGGCGGACAGCCCCTCCACGGTGAAGAAGCGCCCGCTGCGGTGCACCAGATTGCCGGTGCCGGACTCGAACGACCAGCCGTCGAGCTCGGCGAACGCGATGCGGTCCACGCTGAAGTCATGCGCACGCCCGCGGTCGGCGAGCCAGCCGCTGAAGTCCTCGGTGCGCAGCTGGACCCCCTGGTTCGCGGCGGCCGACCGGGCCAGCCGGGCGGGCAGCCCGGGGTCCTCCCGGGGCCGCAGTACGGGGCGGGTCGGCAGGCTCATGTGTTTCCTTTGGGATCCGAAGTGATGTGCCATCCGTCGGCGTCATGCCATGTGCCTGGCACTGGTGCGTGTGTCGTATGTGAGTGCGTGGATCGAATGCGTGACCTTTCCACAGACGCGTCGTTGATCGGATGACAGCACCATGGGTGAGAGGAGGGGTGCCGGTGAGGCGGAGGCTGCCGCTTGGTGAGGGCGAGACGGCCCGCGCCGCCTGTGCCCGTGGCCTGCTGCGTACGGGCGTGGTGGAGCAGACGGGCGAGGTGCTGCCAGCCGCCGTGCTGGGGGAGCGGGTGGGCTGGGCAGCCGATCTGGTGTCCGGTATGGCCGCCGAGCTGCTGGCCGCGCACTGGAACGCCCCCGACATCGACCTGCTCGCCTCCGGCGAGGATGCGGCAGGCCGGGCGCTGCCGTCGAACGCCTGGATGGCGCTGCGGCGCCTGGGCTGGAGTGTCGCACCAGCCGAGGGCGTCCGTGTCAACGACCGGATCGTGCGCATGGCCCAGGAGCAGGCCGGGCGCCTGTTGCGGTCGGCGAAGTGGCGGGCCGACGTGACAGCTGGAGTGATCGAGACGTGGCCCGCTGACCCGGGCAGGCGCACTCCGGGCGAGTGGGAGGCCGTCCGTGAGGCCGTCCCCGACGGCCGGTACCTGCCGTCCGGTGTGATCAGGTCCCGGACCCGGCAGATCGCCGCTTTCGCGAGCAAACACGACCGGTTGCCGGCCGACGTATTCGAATTGGAGGCCGCTCCCCACGTGGGGCGGATGCTGCTGTTGTCGGCGTGCGACGGGCAGCAGGCCGCCATCGGCCGCGGTGACGATCCGGGCCGGGCACTGCTGCGGTTGCAGCTGCCCACCCGCCCGAACCCGTGCTCCTACCGGGACTGGACGTGGGTGGCGTGCCCGATCACACTCCCGCCTACCGTCCCGCCCGGCGCGGCGCTGCACCTGCCCACCCTGCGCATCCACCGGGGCCTGGTACGGGCCGACCTCGCCTACACCCATGCCGTGCCCACGGTCCGGCGCACCGGGCACACCGTGGCGCTGGGCGTGGACTGGGGACTGAACACACTGCTCAGCGCGGGCGCCGTTCGGCTCCGGGACAACAGCACGATCGTCGCGCTGGGCTCCGGTGCCCAGTTCCGGGCCGCCGGAGTGCTGGCCAAACAGCATCGGCTGCGCCGTGCGTGCGAGTACCTGCACGCCAAGACCGACCACTACCACCGGCTCATCAACGACAGCGACGGCCATCCGCTGACCGGCAAGCACGCCGTCCTGGCAGAGGAGATCCGGCACGTGTCGGAGAGGCGCTCGAACCTCAACGACGCCCTGGCACGGTCCGCCGCACGGTGGACGGTCGACCAGGCCCTCGCCGCCCGTGCGAGCGTGATCTACGTCGAGGACCTCCGCTCGATGGAGGCCCGGGGCATGGGCCGCACCCTCAACACCCGCCTGTCCCAGCAGGTACGCGGGCAGATTGTGGAACGGATGCGGCACCTGGCCGCCGAAGCGGGCATCGCCGTGGTCACCGTCCCGGCCCGGGGCACCTCCCGCCACTGCCCCCGCTGTCTTGTCCCGCTGCGCCACCGCAAGGCCCCCGACCGGCCCACTACACCCGGCTGGAAGTGGGCGATGTGCCCGAACCCGGCGTGCGGTTGGCGGGGCGACCGCGACATGGGCGCGTGGCAGCGCATCGCCGCACGCGGTCTGACCCACCAGACCAAGACCGCTACCGACCGCGCCAGCGGCACCATGGTCATCCGTAGCGTGGTGGAAAAGCTCGAAGCCACCGCAGTGGTCGAACCGGCCACCACCGAGACCTGCCGGAAGGACCGGTCCAAGACCGGTCCCACCCGGCGCAGGATCCCACGCCCCGCGCCCAGGCGACGCAGGGCACCCTCCCCCACCGGCCCGTCGGGTCCGGCGGGCAAGCGTCCGGAGGGACACGCACCCACGGGCCGGATCCGGCTGCCCCGCGCAGCTCACCGGCACCAGGGCGTGACGACGATCAGCACCCCCACCACCCGCCGACACCGGCCACGAGGAGCAGCACTGGGCGCAGGCTTCCATCTCCACGCTCACGCTTCTCCACCCAGGTGGGCACAACCCACGCCAAAGACTACGTCTTGCATGGGATCGCTTAGCTGATCAGAGACGCTGGTGGTCGACACGGGGCTGCTCCTCGGGCTGGAGATACATGGGTTCGGGTCGGCGGTGCCGGTGTGGCCTGGATGTGGCCTGGTGTCGTGTGCCTATGGTGCATGTGACGCTTGCGCCGGGCTTACAAGCCTGGTCACCGCTTCGTCCGGCCCCGGCATCGACAGCACCTCGGCGCGCAGTTCGCGTGCGGCGGTGGCGTACGAGGGTTGTTCCAGCAGCGCCGACAGCTCGGCGAAGAGGCGGGCGGGCGACGCGTCCACCGGCACCAGCCGCCCGGCGCCCACGAGGGCGAGCCGCGCCCCGTTGAGCTGCTGCTCCGGGCGCGGCGCGACGATCAGCTGCGGCACCCCCGCCGCGGCGGCGGCCACCACAGCCGTACCGCCGCCCTGGTGGAGCGCCGCCCGACAGCCCGCCGGGAGCCGGTACGGCGGCCCGGCCGCGCCTCCCGGGCCTGGCCACAACACCACTTCCGCGCCGCGCGTCTCGGCGTGCCGCAGGGCGGCGCGTACGGGCTTCGGCGGACCGCCGGGGTCGTCCCAGGCGACACAGACCCGATACGCGGCCTTGCCCTCCCCAGGCGCTCCGTCCTGCCCGCCCTGCCCGTGCGGCCCCTCCGGCCCGCCCTGCCCAAAGCGCACCGCCATCCGCCGCGCCGCCGAGGGCAGGGCCAGGCTGGGCGGGCACGGGTCGAGCCACAGGCCGGGCTCGTACGCCGGGTCCACGCCGTAACGCCGCATCAGTCGGGCGTAGCCGGGCAGCGGCGGGCCGTGCAGATCCTGCCGGTCCAGCCGGAGCACGGCCGCGCTCCCCCACATCTGGCCGACCGCGGGCACCCCCAGCACCGCCGCGGCCACCGTGCCCGCGTACGCGCTCGCGTCGTGCACCACCAGGCCGGGCTGCCAGCAGCGGGCGAAGGCCACCAGGCCCTGCGCCATCGCCTCGGCGATCCGCACCTGCTTCTCGCCGAGCGCGCGCAGCATGCCGCGCTCCTCCGCGCCGAGCCCGGCGGGCCGCACCGGCCAGTCCGCGGGCCAGTTTCCGATCCGGCGGGGCACCGCGCCCGCGGCCCCGGACGCCTTGGGCAGCGGGCCGACCGGGACGGGGACCAGCCCGGCGTGGGCGACGGCCGCCGCGCAGCCGGACGGCACCGCGACCCGCACCTGGTGGCCGGCCGCCAGGAACGCCCGCGCGAGCGGCACCATCGGGGCGAGATGCCCGCCCGAGGACCAGGTGGTGAACAGAACACGCACGGGACTCCTCCGGAAGTTCGAGAGCGCGACGGCCTGTGGGGGGCTCGCTCACCGCCCGCCGGACACCGTCAACACCTCGCCGGTGATGTTGCCGTTGGCCGCCGAGCACAGGAACACCAGCGTCCGGGCGATGTCCTCGGGCGTGCTCAGCCGCCCGGTGGGGGTGGCGGCGAGCTCCCGCTCCCGGACCGCGCCCGGCAGGCCGGCGAGCACCCGCTCGGTCGAGGTCAGCCCCGGGCATACGACGTTGACCAGCACGCCGTCACCGCCCAGGTCCCACATCAGGCTCCGGGCCAGACCGTGCAGCCCGGCCTTCGCCGCGCCGTAGAACTCCTGGCCGCGGGCGCCGTCCAGCGCGTTGTGCGAGGAGACCAGGGCGATCCGGCCCCAGCCGCGCTCGCGCATCCCGGCGACGGCGCACTGGACCGTACGGATGGCGGGGGCCAGGTTGTCGGAGACGATCGGCAGCCACTCCTCTTCCGGTACGTCCTCGAACCGCTCGCGCGGCCCGCGCCGCACCCCCCACCGCCATGCGTTCGCCACCAGTACGTCCAGGCTCCCCCAGCGCCGCTCCACCGCGGCCACCACCCAGCGCGGCGAGGCGGGGTCGTCCAGCGCGTACGGCACGGCGAACGCCTGCCCCTGGCCGGCCGCCCCGCACAGTTCGGCGGCGAACGCCTCGGCCGCCTCGCGCTGATGTCGGTAGGCCACCGCCACCCGCGCGCCCTGCGCGGCGAAGGCGCGCGCGGTGGCCCGCCCGATGCCGCCGGTGGCGCCGGTGACCAGGACCGTACGTCCCTCCAGGCCGAGGTCCATCACGCCGTGGCCGCCCGGTGTCCGGGCGCCGGTTGAGTCCGCGGCGCCCCGCGGGTCGCCACGAACTCGCGGATGGACGCGGCGACGTAGTCCAGCATCTCCTCGGTCAGACCGGGATAGACCCCGACCCAGAAGGTCCGCTCGGTGATCAGATCGCTGTTGGTGAGGTCCCCGGACACCCGGTGCGGCAGCCCGATGTACGCCGGGTGGCGGGTGAGGTTGCCCGCGAACAGCAGGCGGGTGCCGATCCGCCGGGACTCCAGGAAGTCCACCAGTTCGGCGCGGCCGAACGGCGCGCCCGGCGCCACCGTGATGACGAACCCGAACCAGCTGGGGTCGCTGCGCTCGGTGGCCTCGGGCAGCAGCAGATGCGGCACACCGTCCAGGCCCTCGCGCAGCCGCCGCCAGTTGCGGCGGCGCGCCGCGCCGAAGTCGTCGAGCTTGGCCAGCTGGGTCAGCCCGAGCGCCGCCTGGAGATCGGTGGCCTTCAGGTTGTAACCGACGTGGGAGAAGATGTACTTGTGGTCGTAGCCCGCGGGCAGCGTCCCCATCTGGTAGTCGAAGCGCTTGAGGCACTTGTTGGACTCGCCCGGCTCGCACCAGCAGTCCCGGCCCCAGTCCCGCAGCGACTCCACGATCCGCGCCAGCGCCAGGTTCGAGGTCAGCACACAGCCGCCCTCCCCCATCGTGATGTGGTGTGCGGGATAGAAGCTCACGGTGGTCAGATCGCCGAAGGTGCCGGTGAGCCGGCCGTCGTAGCGGGAGCCCACCGCATCGCAGTTGTCCTCGATGAGGAACAGCTCATGCCGCTCGGCGAGTTCGGCCAGCTCGGTCGCGGGAAACGGATTGCCCAGCGCATGGGCGACGGCGATGGCGCGGGTGCGCGGGCCGATGGCGGCGGCGACCCGCTCGGCGGTGGTGTTGTACGTGCCGAGGTCGACATCGACGAAGACCGGCACCAGGCCGTTCTGCAGGATCGGATTGACGGTGGTGGGGAACCCCGCCGCGACGGTGATCACCTCGTCGCCCGGCCGCAGCCGCCGGTCCTCCAGCTGCGGTGAGGTCAGCGCGGCGACGGCCAGCAGATTCGCCGAGGAGCCCGAGTTCGTCAGATGCGCCTTGCGCAGCCCCAGTTTGCGGGCGAACGCGGACTCGAACTTGCGCGAGCTGCGCCCCGCGGCGATCCGCATCTCCAGGGCCGCCTCCACCAGCGACACCCGGTCGTCCTCGTCCAGCACCGCGCCGGACGGCCAGATCTCGGTGACTCCGGGGACGAACGCCCGGCGGGGCTCCCGCTGCTCCCGCTCCTGGTGGTACTTGCGGACCTCGTCGAGAACAAGCGCCCTGTGGTCGCTCATCGCCATGTCCTTCCTGCCTGTCCATAACCGCTCACCGCTAGGGGACCAGCCACCGCTGTGCCGTCATCCGTTCCGTACGGACCGGACACTTCCGCCCCCGGCTCGAACCGCTCTCGACACCCGGTCGGGCGGCAGCCCCGCGGCGGTCAGCTGGTCCCGCAGCGAGCGGTCGGCGCGGTACCTCGGCCGCCAGCCCAGCAGCCGGCGCGCCGCGCAGATGTCCAGCAGCTGCCAGTCGGCGCCACTCCCGGCCGGCCCCGAGCCTCCCGGGCCGCCCATGCCGCCACGGCTGCCGGGGCTCTCCGGTCGGCTGCCCGCCCGCTCCACCACCGGCGTCTCGACCCCGCTGAGCTCGATCATCCGGTCGACCAGCTCACGCACCGGACTCGCCCGCCCCGAGCCGACGTTGACAATCCACGCACCGGTCCGCGCCACCCTCGGCGCGACCGCCGCGGCCAGTACGGCCTGCCCGACATCTCTGATGTCCACGAAGTCCCGCCGCGCGGTCAGCGGGGCCAGCCGCAGCACACCCTCCGCCGACCGGCCGCGCGCTGTCTCGGCCAGGTGGTGGGCGACCGTGCCCAGCAGACTGGTGCGGGGCGCGCCGGGGCCGTAGACGTTGGCGATCCGCAGCACCGTCCCGTCCACCGCGCCACTGCGCGCCGCGCGCAGCATCGCCTCCGCTCCGAGCAGCTTCGTACGCCCGTACGCGGACACCGGCGCGGGGGGCAGCCCCTCGGTGATCGCCATGCCCGGCGCCACCGGGCCGTACTCGTGGACCGTGCCCAGCTGGATCACCCGGGGCCGGTGCGCCAGCGCGGAGACCGCCTCCACCAGCCCGCGCACCAGCCCGGCGTTGGCCGCTCCCAGCTCCTCCTCGCCGCCGCCCCAGGCCAGGCCCGCGGCGTTGACGACGATGTCCGCCCCCGCCCCGGCCAGCACACCGGCGAGCCGCGCGGGCGAGGTGCCGGTCAGATCCAGGCAGATGTGGCTCCCGCCCCGGCCGGCCGCGAGTTGGCCGGCCGGGGCGCGGGAGACGGTGAGCACCCGCGCGCCCTCGGCCTCGAACACCTCGCTGATGTGGCGCCCGAGCGAGCCGGTGCCCCCGAGTACGACGACCGACACCCCGGCAGCGACCGACACCCCGGCAGCCTGCGACACCATCGGCGTCTCCTCACGGCAGTCGACATCATCTGACAGCGCCGCCATCGTGCTCGCCGCGACTCGAGTCCTCCTCGACCCGCACCGCCTACCGTCGGGGGACCATGGAGATCCATGAGACCGCCGTACCGGACGCCTACCGCATCGTGCCGCGCCACCACACCGATGCGCGGGGCAGCTTCTTCGAGTCGTACGCGTACGGGCAGCTGGCCCGGCAGACCGGCCATGTGTTCGTCCCGCTACAGGTCAACTACTCGGTGTCGGCCCGCAATACGCTGCGCGGTGTGCACGGTGTGCGGCTGCCGCCCGGGCAGGCCAAGTTCGTGACGTGTGTGCGCGGGGCGCTGCTCGACGTGGTGGTGGACCTGCGTCTTGGTTCGCCCACCTTCGGCGCGTACGACACCAACATGCTCGACGCCGACGAAGGCACCGCGATGTACGTGGCCGAGGGGTTGGGCCACGGCTTCGTGGCGCTCACCGACGACACCTGCATCAGCTATCTGTGCTCCACGCAGTACGTCCCCGGCACCCAGATCGACCTCCAGCCGCTCGACCCGGCGCTCGGGCTGCCGTGGCACCTCGGGCTCACCGACGAGCCCCTGATCTCGGAGAAGGACGCCCGCGCCCCGTCCCTGGCCGAGGCCACCGACCAGGGACTGCTGGCCACCTACGACGCCTGCCGCAACCACTACGAACGGCAGCTGCGCGCCGCCGACGCCGCCGAGCCCACCGCGCACGTCTTCGCGAAGGCGTCGAGGACCCGCCGGTAGTAGCCCGGGCCGAAGCCCATGCGGGCCGTCTGGGGGACCAGGGCCCGCAACTTCTCGGTGCAGATGACGTGCTGGGCCCCGGCCTCCCGGTACTCCCGGTCGGCCACCAGGCCCAGCCGTCCCTCCAGATGGTCCACGATCCGCTCCACCGGAACCGCCTCCCCGGAGGCCACATTGACCGTCTCGCCCCGCAGATCCTGGGCCAGCAGCAGGTCGATGACGCGGACCACGTCCACCACGTCGATCAGATCCCGCGCCGCCCCCTTGTGGATACGGACCAGGCCCTCCCGCATCTGCCGCACCAGCGCGGGCAGCAGCTGGTGCGGCGGCTGCCCGGGTCCGACCAGATGGCCGAGGCGCAGCACCAGCCAGTCGGCCCCGGAGGCGTGCAACTGCCGCTCCAGGCCCAGCTTGTGCTCCCCGTACGGGGTGCAGGGGACGATCGCGCTGTCCTCCCGGCCTGGGCCGTCCACCGCGCCGTACATCCCGGTGGCCGCGGTGGAGAAGAACAGCAACCGCCGCCCGGTGGCCCGGCATCCGTGCGCCACCTCCCGCAGCAGCGCCGCCTCCCGCGCGAAGTCCGCGTCCGAGGTGCCGCTCGCCCAGGACACACCGGCCGCGAGGACCACGGTGTCCGGGTGCTTATGGGCGATCGGCTCAAGGCTCCGGGCGAGGAACCCGTTTCCCACAATCTCCATGCCACGTCCTGAAGTCGAGAGTCGGTGCGGTAGGTGGGGGCGATGCGCTAGGTGAGGGGGCGGGGTGCGGGTGCGCGTGCGGTCAGCCGCGTACCAGCAGCGCGCCCGCGGCCAGCTCTTCCAGCCGGGACACCAGCGCCGAGGGGTGGGGGCCCGCCGCCATCTCCTCCTGGAGCCGGAGGGCCGTGGCCCGGTACGACGGGTCGCCCAGCAGGGCCCGGGCGGCCGCGCGGATGGCCGGGACGTCCGCGGTGGCGTTGGGCAGGGCGATCCCCGCGCCCGCCGCCACGATCCGGTCGGCGATCGTCTCCTGGTCGAGGCCGCACGGCAGCATCAGATGCGGCACACCGGCGGCAAGACCGGTCATGGCGCAGCCCCCGCCGGCGTGGTGGACCACCAGATCGCAGGAGGGCAGCAGCAGATGGAGCGGAGTGTGCTCCAGCAGCCGCACCCCGGGCGGCAGGGTGCCGATCCGCTCCCGGTCGGCGCCGGTGACGGTGAGCAGCACCTCGACGTCCAGCTCGGCCAGCGCCTTCACCACCTTCGGCACGGCGAAGGAGCCGGGCCCGAAGGTGACGCTCACCGAGGTGCCCCACACCACGCAGACCCGGGGCCGCCCGAACGACGCGCCCGACTCGGGCAGCGCCTGCAGCCATGGCGGCATGGCCCCGGGCCCGTTGTAGGGCACATGGCGCACGGGGATGCGGTGGGCGGTCAGCGGCGGGGCGGCGCCGGCCGGGCAGGGGTCGATCGCGTACTCGTAGGTCTCCCGCCGCAGCGCCCCGACCTCGTAGCGCTGAAAGGCGCGGCTGGTGTCCAACGGCACCAGGGGCACCCCGCGCACCCGGTCGTCCGGCCCCACCGGGCCCCACAGATGGAGCAGCGCGGGCACCCTCAGCACCCGCCCGACCAGCGGTCCCTCCAGGCTCAGCAGGTCGTGCACCACCAGCTGGGGCCGCCACCAGTGGCCGAAGGCCACCGCCGCGTCGGTGGAGCGGTGTGCCATCTCGATCAGCTGCTCGTGGTGGTCGCGCAGCCAGGCGCCCGGTTCGAACTCCTCCAGCGAGGCGACCGGGTGGCCGGTGACCGGGTGCGGCGGAAGCTCCCGGTAGGGCCAGCGCCCGCCCTGTGCGGCGGAGTAGTTGAGCAGCCGGGCCATGAACGCCAGGTCCGGCGCGTCGAGTACGGCGAGCGGGGTCAGTCCGGCGCGCCCGACGGGCTCCGCCTGACTGGGCGCGCACACCACCCGCACGTCGTGTCCGGCCGCCTGGAGCGCCCAGCCCAGCGGCACCATGGAGAACCAGTGGCCGGGCCAGTTGGACACCACGAAGAGAACACGCATCAGCGCTCGCCTCCCCGCGCCTCGGGCCGCTGCCCGGCCTTCCCGGACTGCCCGGCCGGCGGCGCCACCAGATGCAGCACCGGCCGCAGCCCCAGCGCCCCGAGCGCGTCGCGCGGGCGGTCCGAGGCTGTGCCGCGGGCCGCCGCATAGCCGTCGGGCCGGATCAGCAGCCAGCCGCCCGGCGCCGCGCGCAGATCGACGCGCAGCCGCGCGCCCGGGTCGGCCAGCGGGCCCGGCGCGCCCTCCGCGGCGCCCTCAGGCATGGCCGGCACGGCCGTGACGACCGTACGGACGCTCAGATAGCCCCCGTACGCCTCGGCGAGCGCGCACAGCGACGGGTACTGGTCCGGGGTGGCGAAGGCGAGCAGCGTCCAGCCGGGCCGGGACAGTTCGGCGATCAGCTCCCGCCATCCGGGGCTTCCCGCCGCCCGCCGCGGCCCGACCGTGGCCACGCGGGTGCCCGCCGTCTCCCCCAGGACCGCGGGCCCGGACGGGTACGTCAGGTCGAGCGCGGTCATCCCGCCCATGATCCGGCGCTGGATCCGGGCCTTGAGCGGCGGCAGCGCGCGGACCACGCCGAACGCCGTGCGCAGCAGCGAGGCGGCGGTACGGCTCTTCAGCTGCACCAGGGCGGTGGCGAACCGCGTGGAGTGCAGCAGCCGTTCACCGACCGGGACCCGCTCGGCGCCGTAGGACTCCAGCAGCCGCGGGCCCGCCTCGCCGCGGATGACGGCGGCCAGCTTCCAGGCGAGGTTGACCGCGTCCTGGACACCGGTGTTCATGCCCTGCCCGGAGGCCGGGCTGTGCACATGGGCGGCGTCGCCCGCGACGAACACCCGCCCCGCGCCCATCCGCGGCACCATGCGCTGCTGGATGGAGAACACCGACACCCAGGTGGGAGTGGCCACCCGCGCGGCGCGGCCGGTGCCCGCCCGGATCTTGGCGGCGAACCGCCGGGCCACCGCCGCGTCCTGCGCCTCGCCGCCGTCGTACTCGACGTCCGTGGTGTCCAGCAGCCGCCACTTGCCGGGCTCCGGGAACGGCACCATCATCACCGTCCCGGCCGGGGTGCGCATCCAGTGGATGCTGTCGCGCGGCAGATCGCAGTCCACCTCCGCGTCCGCGATCAGCCAGGTCTCGCTGGAGTCGCCGAGCAGCGGCAGCCCGAGTTTCTTCCGTACCGTGCTGTGCCCGCCGTCGCAGCCGACCAGCCACCCGGCGCGCGCCTCCTCCACGCGGCCGTCCGGGTGGCACAGCCGGGCGCGTACGGCGGTGTCCAGGTCCTCGAACCCGGTCAGCCGCACGCCCCACTCCACCTCGACCCCGTGCCGGGCCGCGGACCGGCGCAGCACCTCCTCGGTGATCACCTGGTCGACCATGAGGGTGAAGGGGAAACGGGTGGGCAGCCGGCTGTAGTCGGTGTCCAGACGGATGAGGCGGCGGCCGTTCTGGTGCAGGGTGAAGTGCTCCACCCGCTGTCCGCGGGAGATCAGTTCGTCGGCCACGCCCATTTGGCCGTAGGTCTCCAGGGTGCGCGCATGGGTGGCCAGGGCGCGGCTGGTGGTGGCCGGGCCCGCGGCGCCGTCGACCAGGCGTACCCGCACGCCGTGCCGGGCCAGTTCATGCGCCATGGCCAGCCCCACGGGCCCGGCACCGACCACGAGCGCCTGGGTGGCGACATGGTCCAACGACCCCGGGGCGGCGTCCCCCACGAGGTGCTGCCGCGTCGGACTCATCCGCGCGTCACCTGCTTCCACCAGCCCGGGTTGTCGCGGTACCAGGCGACGGTGGCGGCCAGGCCGGTGTCGAACGGCACGCGTGGCGCATAGCCCAGCTCTTCCCGGATCTTCGTCTCGTCCAGGGAGTAGCGCAGATCGTGCCCCTTGCGGTCCGGGACGTGGCGCACCATGCGCTCATCGGCGCCGCACAGCTCCAGCAGCCGCCGGGTGAGGGCGGCGTTGGTGTACTCGTTGCCCCCGCCCACGTTGTAGATCTCGCCCGCCCGGCCTCGGTTGAGCACCAGGTGGATGGCGCGGCAGTGGTCCTCGACGTGCAGCCACTCGCGCATGTTGGAGCCGTCGCCGTAGAGCGGGACCTCCTTGCCCTCCAGGAGGTTGGTGACGAACAGCGGTATGAGCTTTTCGGGGTGCTGGTACGGGCCGTAGTTGTTGGAACACCTGGTGATCGACACATCGAGGCCGTGGGTCCGCCAGCAGGCGCGGGCGATCAGGTCGGAGGCCGCCTTGGACGCCGCGTACGGGGTGTTGGGCGCGAGCGGCCACTCCTCGGTCCACGAGCCGTGCTCGATGGAGCCGTAGACCTCGTCGGTGGACACATGCACCACCCGGGGGACACGGGCGCGCAGACAGGCGTCGAGCAGGATCTGGGTGCCGCACGCGTTGGTGGTCACGAAGTCGGCGGCGGCCTCCAGGGAGCGGTCGACATGCGACTCGGCGGCGAAGTGCACCACCGCGTCGTGGCCCGGCAGCACCTCGTGCAGCAACGGGGCGTCGCAGATGTCGCCGCGTACGAAGGTCAGGCGCGGATCGGCGGCCGGGAGGCTGTCCCGGTGTCCGGCGTAGGTCAGCTTGTCCAGGACGGTGACCCGGGCGCCCGCGCAGCCGGGGTAGCCGTCGGCGAGCAGGGTGCGGACGTAGGTGGAGCCGATGAAACCGGCGCCGCCGGTGACCAGGATCCTCACGCGGCCACCTCGATACGGGTGTGATCGCCGACGACGAGCCGGTGGCGGCTCGTGGCGGTGTCGGTGGAGGCGTTGACGGCAGTGGGCTCGGCCGTTTCGGGGGCCGTCTCCGGGGCCGGGACGGTGGCGATGGCCGCCGAGCGGCCGATGACCGAGCCGTACAGTCCGCGCACCCGCACCAGGGAGGCGCCGTCCAGCACGATCGAGTCGTCCAGCCGGGTGTCCCGCAGTACACAGTCGCTGCCGACCGAGGTGTGCGGCCCCACGTGGCTGTCCTCGACCAGCGTGCCCGCGCCGATGATCGCCGGTCCCTCGATCCGGGAGCGCACCACCCGGGCGCCGGACTCGACCACGACCGGGCCGGTGATCTCGCTGGCCTCGTCCACGTCCGCCGCCACCGAGCGGTTGAGGGTGCGCAGCAGCTCGCGGTTGCAGTCCAGGACGTCCTCGACCTGGCCGGTGTCCTTCCAGTAGCCGGAGTACTCGCTCGCCCGTACCGTCTCGCCCCGGGCCACCAGCCACTGGATGGCGTCGGTGATCTCCAGCTCGCCGCGGGCGCTCGGCGCGATCGCGGCGACGGCCTCGTGGATGGCGGGGGTGAAGAAGTACACGCCGACCAGGGCCAGATCCGACCGTGGCCGGGCGGGTTTCTCGACCAGCCGCAGCACCGAGCCGTCCACCGCCACTTCCGCCACCCCGAACGCCTGCGGATCGGGGACCTTGTGCACCACCACCTGCGCCGCCGGCCGCCTGGCGCGGAACTCGGCCGCGACGTCCGCCACCCCGTCCGGGAGCATGTTGTCGCCGAGGTACATCACGAAGTCGTCGTCGCCCAGGAAGTCGCGGGCGATGGCGACACAGTGGGCAAGACCCAGCGGCTCGTCCTGCGGGATGTAGGTGATCCGTACGCCGAGGTCGGAACCGTCGCCCAGCGCCCCCGAGATCGCCCGGAGCTGATTGCCGACGACGATGCCGACGTCGGTGACGCCGAGGTCGCGGATCGCCGTCAGGACGTGTTCGAGGACCGGCTTGTTGGCGATGGGGATGAGCTGCTTGGGCATTGAATAGCTGAACGGGCGCAGGCGGGTCCCCGACCCGCCGGACAGCACGAGAGCCTTCATGTAAGTCCTCCTTAGCGGACAGCGCGAGCATGTGAGCGCCCGGTCGAGGACCCCTCGAAGACCGGTGAACCCCTGCCGCGGGCCCGCCATGTACCGGACCTCCAGCCCGGCTTGAGCCGCATTGCCGACCATCTCCCGCGGCCGGCACATCGAGCACATCGAGTGCGGCGTCGGGCGTCGGAGGAGAGAGAGTCCATGCGCTGGGAGAACATCCACATCGCCGCGGTCGGCACCTGGCTTCCGGAGCCGGTGGCCGTCGAGGCCGCCGTACGGTCAGGGGAGCTGACCCCGGAGCGGTGCGAGGTCTTCGGCTACCGGTCGGTGCTCGTCGCCCCCGACGGGATCGCCCCGCCGGACATGGCCGTGCACGCCGCCGAGACGGCGCTCAAGCGTTCCGGTATCGCCCCCAAGGAGTTCGGGCTGCTGCTCCACGGCAGCCTGTGGTTCCAGGGCCTGGACGTGTGGCCGGTCGGCTCGTACGTCGCCCAGCGCACCGTGGGGCGCACCGTCCCCGCGCTGGATGTGCAGCAGCGCTGCAACATCGGGGTCGGTGGCATCGAGCTCGCCGCGACCCACCTGGCCGCCGGGGCGCGTGGCTCCGCGGTGATGCTCACCACCGCGGACCGCTGGGACGGCGGGGTCAACCGGTGGTCCCTGCACGAGGACCATGTGTACGGGGACGGCGCCACCGCCATGGTCCTCTCCCGCCGGGGCGGATTCGCCCGGCTGCTGTCCACGGCGACCGTGGCCGACAACTCGCTGGAGCCGATGGCGCGCGGCGACGAGCCGTTCCACCCGGTGTCCCCCGCCGCCCACACCCCGCTCGACCTGACCCGCCGGTCCCGCCAGTACAAGGCCGAACACGACGAGGACGAGGCCGCGCTGCGGCACGCCCGGGTGATGCTCCAGGCGAAGGTCAAGGCGCTGGCCGCGGCCCGTATGCCCTCCTCCGCCCTGGCCAAGGTGGTCATCCCGGCGACCGGGCGGCGCAAGGGCGAGTACCAGTTGCACCATCTGCTCGGCGTGGAGGAGCACCAGACCACCTGGGAGTACGGGCGCACCACGGGCCATATCGGCGGCGGGGACCTGGCCGCCGGCCTGGCCCATCTGGTGGAGACGGAGGCGGTCAGGCCCGGTGATCGGGTGCTGCTGTTCGGCGGCGGTTCCGGGTTCACCTGCACCACCGCCCTGCTGGAGATCACCGAGGTCCCGCAGTGGACGTGACCGCCGCCCCGAGCCCGCCCCGGGCCACCTCCGGCACCGTCCACGCGCTGCTGGAGACCGCGGCGGCCACCCGGCCGAACGCCTGGGCGGTCCGGGACCGTACGGGCGCGTGGACGTACCGCCAACTCGCCGAAAAGGCATCGGCGTTCGCGGCGTGGCTGGCCGAGCGGGGCGTACGGCGCGGCGAGCGGGTGCTGGTCCGGGTCGGCAACCGGCGGGAGTTCGCGGCCATGCTGTTCGGCACGGTGCGCCACGGGGCCGTGTTCGTCCCGGTCAACCCGGCGATGCGGCCGTTCCATCTGAGCACGGTGGCAGACGACTGCGATCCCGCGCTCGTCGTCGCCCGCGCCGACGACCCCGCGACACTGCCCGGGCTGCGGGAGGTGACGGGCCGCCCCGTCCATGACCTGGACGCGGTGTGGCGGTGTGCAGAAGCACTGGCGCTACAGCCACCACCCGACGAGGCGGACACCGCCACCGGCCGTGCGGCCGAGCCGGTGTCCCCCGACGACCTGGCGCTGCTCATCTACACCTCCGGGTCCACCGCCGCGCCCAAGGCCGTGATGTGCCCGCACACCGCCATCTGCTTCGCGGCCCGCGCCATCGCCTCCCGGCTCCGCTACCGCCCGGACGACGTCGTCCTCACCGCCCTCCCGCTCTCCTTCGACTACGGCCTCTACCAGATCTTCCTGGCCGCCCTCGCGGGCGCCGAGGTCGTCCTGACCGAGCCGGACCACCACATCGGGCTGCTGGCCACGGTGCGCGAACACGGCGTCACCGTCGTCCCGGTGGTGCCCTCGCTCGCCGAGATGCTGCTCCGGCTGGCCGGCCGGGAGCGCTCCGCCGCGGCCCCGCCCCTCCGGCTGTTCACCAACACCGGCGCGGCGCTCACCTCCCCGCTGATCGCGGGGCTGCGGCGGACGTTCCCGGGCGCGGCGGTGGCGCCGATGTTCGGCATCACCGAGTGCAAGCGGATCACCGTGCTCGAACCCGACGGCGACCTCGCCAAACCGGGCTCCGTCGGCACCGCCCTGCCGGGCACCCACGTGGCCATCCTGGACGACGCGGGGCAGCCGCTGCCCGCCGGGCGCACCGGGCAGATCGCGGTCCGCGGCCCGCATGTCATGCGGGGCTACTGGCGGGCGCCGGAGCTCACCGCGGCCCGGTTCCGTACGGATCCGCTGACCGGCGAAACCACCCTGCACACCGGCGACTTCGGCCACCTCGACGAGGACGGCCACCTCTACTTCCACGGGCGCCGCGACGACCTGTTCAAGCGGCGCGGCGTACTGACCGGGGCGCTGGAGATCGAGGCGGCGGCGCTGGACATCGACGGGGTCAGCGCCGCCGCCGTACTCCCGCCCGGCCCGGACGCGGACCTCACGCTCTTCGCCGTCACCGAGCTGACCCCGGAGCGCGTGCTCGGCTCGCTCGGCGAACGGCTGGAGGGCTCCAAGGTCCCGGCCGACTGCCGGGTCCTCCCCGCGCTCCCGCTCACCCCGAACGGCAAGACGGACAAGCAGCGGCTGCGCCAGATGCTCGGCACATCGCCCCAGTAACAACTTCTCTCAAGGACAGAAGGAAGAGGTCACCGACATGCACTCGGATCGTTCCGGCCGGTCCGGCCTTTGGGAGCAGCGCTTCGAGGACCTGGTCCTCGGTGTCCTTCCCCAGCACTCCCGCCACGCGCCGCTCGACCCCGCCCTCGATCTGAAGGCGGCCGGGCTCGACTCCATGGCCACCGTCGAGCTCCTGGTCCGCCTGGAGGAGGCATACGGAGTGGACTTCCCCGACGCCACGCTGAGCGGGGAGACCTTCGCCACCCCGGCCGCGCTGTGGCACGTACTCGCCGCGCAGCGCACGGACGACGCGGTCACCTCCGAGGGGGAGCCCACATGCGCGTCCTGATGACGACCACGCCCTCGCCGTCCCATCTCGCCCCGATGATCCCGCTCGCCTGGGCGCTGCGGGCCGCGGGCCACGAGGTGCTGGTGATGGGCCAGCCCGATATCCAGAAGACGGCCCACGCGGCCGGGCTGACCAGCGTGAGCGTCGGCGCCCCGTACTACGGCAACGACTCGGTGCTGCCGTATCTGCCACCGGGTATCCGGCCACTGCAGGCCCTGGGCCGGAACAACAAGGAGGTCCTGCCGGGCGCCGCCAAGGTGTACGCCACCCACGCCCGTTACATGGTCCGCGGCTATCTCGACGTGGCCCGCGAGTGGCGGCCCGACCTGGTCGTGGGGGAGCAGTTCGACTACACCTCGCTGATGATCGGCGGCGCCCTGGGCGTGCCCGCCGTACACCACCGCTGGGGCGTCGACCCGCTGACCGGTCCGGCCCGGCCGATCGCCGCCATCTTCCTGGACGGGCTGTGCCGTCGGCTCGGCATGGACGGCCTGCCCGAGCCGCACGCCGTCCTCGACCCGTGCCCGCCCACGCTCCAGGACCCGGACGCCGCGCCCGGCACACCGATCCGGTTCGTGCCGTTCAACGGCGTCGGCACCAGGCCCGCTTGGGTCACCGAACCGCGGGCCGCCCGCCGCGTCTGCGTCACCCTGGGCCGGCAGACCCTGGTGACGAACGGGCTGCCGCTGCTGCGCCATGTGCTGGAGGCGTTCGACGGGCTGCACGACGAGACCAACGCCGATGTCGAGGCCGTGGTGACCGTCGACCCCCGCTTCCGGGACCAGGTGGGGGCGGTGCCCTCCGCCGTACGGATCGTCGACCCCACCCCGCTGAATCTGTTCCTCCACACCTGTGACGCGGTCATCCACCACGGCGGCTGCGGCAGCGCGCTGACGGCGACCGCGGCCGGGCTGCCCCAGCTCGTACTGCCCCAGCTCCTGGACCAGTTCACCGTCGGCGACGCACTGGCCGACGTAGGCGCCGGGATCAGCCTCGACACCGCGGCGGCGCAGGACGACCCGGAGCGGGTGCGGGCCGCGGTGTCCGCCCTGCTCACGGACGAGGGACACCGCCGGGCCGCCGCCGAACTGGCGGATGAGGTACGGAACATGCCCTCGCCCGCGACTGTTGCCGCCGATCTCGAACAGCTCGTCTCGGCGGCCAGCGGCCGGGCCCCCGCACCGGCCCCGGCCCTGGCCGCCGCGTCATGAACACGGAGTCCGACCGGCCCACGAAGCCCGCCCCACCCACGGTGGCCGCCTCACCCACCATGTCCGAGGGGCAGATCCATCTCTTCTCGCTGGGTGCCCTGCTGACCATGCTGCTCTCGCTGCTCGACGAGAACATCGTGGCCACCGCCGCCTGGCCGATCGCCCAGGACCTGGATCCGGCCGGCGGCGTCGGCGCCATCCCCTGGCTGATCACCGCCTACGCCCTGGCCGCGACCGCGTCCCAGCCGCTGTACGGGAAGCTCAGCGACACCCTCGGCCCCCGGCGGGTCTACCTCTTCTCCGTCCTCGTCTTCCTCCTCGGCTCCGCGCTGTGCGGAACCGCCACCCACATGGGCGAGTTGATCGCCTACCGCGCGCTGCAGGGGCTGGGCGGCGGCGGGCTGATGAGCCTGACGCTGATCATCCTCGCCACCGTCTACCCGCCCCGGCAGGGCAGTGGCGGCGGTGGCATGGGCATGGGCGGCGGTCTGGTGGCCCTCGGCATCCTCGCGGGTCCGCTGCTCGGGGGCTTTCTGACCGAGCATCTGTCCTGGCGATGGATCTTCTACGTCAATCTGCCGCTGGGCGCCGTCTCCGTCGCCATCACCCTGGCCGCTCTGCGGCTGCCGCACCGCGCCACCGGCCACCGCGTGGATGTGACGGGCGCGGCGCTGGTCACGGCGGGCGCCACCGGGCTGCTGCTGGTGGCCGAGTGGGGCGGCTCGCACTACGCCTGGTCCTCCGCGCCGATCCTCGCGCTGGGCGCGGGGAGCACCGCCCTGCTCGTGGTGTTCTGCTGGTGGGAGACGCGGGTGGCGGAGCCGATCCTGCCGATGTCGCTCTTCCGTGACCCGGTGTTCCGGATCGCCGCCCCGCTCCAGTTCATCGGCGGCTTCGCGGTGCTGGCCGCCCCGCTGTTCATCGTCGCGTATCTGCAGATCGCCCGCGGCGTGCCGGCGGGCGACGCGGGGCTGCGGCTGGCCCCGGTGGCCGCGGGGGTGATGGTCGTCATGGGCGTGTCCGGGCTGGTGATCACCCGGCTCGGGCGCTACAAGCCGCTGCTCATCGCGAACACCGCCATCGCGGCGCTCGCCCTGGCCCTGTTCGGCACGGTCGACACGCACACCTCGGGCCTGACGCTCGGACTGCTGCTGGTGCTGCTCGGTATCGGGCTCGGCGGGGTCGTACAGGTCGTCCTGCAGACCGCTCAGGCGGCCGCGCCGCCCGGCAGCCTCGGTGTCATCACCACCGGCACCCGGTTCTTTCTGATGCTGGGCAAGGCGTGCGGCGCCGCGGTGCTCGGCGCGGTCCTGGACCACCGCTACTCCGGACACCCGGGGACGGCACACACGGTGCACGCCTACGTACTGGCCACCGACACGGTGTTCCGGTGCGCCGCCGGGGTGATGCTGGCCGGTCTCGCGCTCGCGCTCCTCATCCCGGACGTACGGCTGAGCGCCCCCGACCCCCGGCCCGCCACCGCCACCACATCCCCCTCCCCCGCCACCGCCGACGCCCCGCAACCGTCCACCTGAGGAGAGCAGATGCGCGTCCTGATGATGTCCACCCCCGTGTCCTCCCACTTCGCGCCCCTGGTGCCACTGGCCTGGGCGCTGCGCAGTGCGGGACACGAGGTGCTGGTGGCCGGGCAGCCGGATGTGATGGGCCCGGCCCGTTCGGCGGGGCTGAGCGCCGTGAGCATCGGCGACTGGTTCCACGTCGACGACCTGCTGCTCGGCGGCCTCCCGGAGGGCAAACGGCTCGTCGAATCGCTCGGCCGCCCGGCGTCGGAGCAGGTGGCCGGGGCGGCGCGGATGTGGATGGTGCACACCAAGTACCTGCTGCCCGACTATCTCGACTTCGCCCGCGCCTACCGCCCGGACCTGATCGTCTCCGATCTGCTGGAGTACACCGCGCCGATTCTCGGCGGGGTGCTGGGCGTGCCGGTGGTGCACTACCGCTGGGGCGTCGATCCGTACACCCGCCCCGCACGCCCGGCGGCGCGCCTCGCCCTCCAGGGCGTGTGCGAACGCCTCGGCCTGGACGGGCTGCCCGACCCCACCGTGCTGCTCGACCCCTGCCCGCCCGCGCTCCAGCTCCCGACGGCGGAGCAGGGCACCCCGATCCGGTACGTACCCGCCAACGGCAGCGGTGTCATGCCGGACTGGCTGCGCGACGAGAGCATCGCCGAGGCGAGCTCCCGGCCCCGGCGCGTGGCCATCTCCATGGGGCTGCGCACCCTCGTCCTCAACGGTGTCCCGCATCTGCGGCAGGTGCTGCGGGCCTTCGACGGGCTGCCGGACGTCGAGGCGGTCGCGACCGTCGAGCAGGAGTACCGCGAGGAGCTCGGCCCCGTCCCGGACAACGTACGGATCATCGGCCCCACTCCGCTCCATCTGTTCCTCGGCAGCTGTGCGGCGGTGATCCACCACGGCGGGGCGGGCACCGCGCTCACCGCCTCCGCCTTCGGCCTGCCGCAGCTCGTACTGCCGCAACTGGCGTGCATGTTCGCCACCGGCGACCGGCTGGCGACGGTGGGCGCGGGCATCACGCTCGACGACGCCGCCCGCCAGGACGACCCCGAGGTGCTGCGCGAATCCCTGACCACGCTGCTGTCCGAGCCCGGCTACGCCAAGGCGGCCGGGGAACTGCGGCAGGACATGGAGCGGATGCCGGTGCCCTCGCGGGTCGTGGCCGATCTGGAGCAGCTGGCCGAGTCGCAGCCGGTGTGAGTGGCCATATGGGTATGTGAGGGCCGGCCCCGCGGGGCCGGCCCTCAGCTGTTCCACCACTCAGGCCGGTTCAGGCCGCGCGGCTGGCCGCGCCGTCCATGGATGCCTCAGCGATCACCTCGTAGATCTCCTCGTCAGGACCCGCCCCCGCGGCCCGCGCCGCCTCCGCGTCCCGCAGGCGCAGCAGGCTCACACAGCCGTCCTTGCGGCGGTCGGAGGCGATGACCGAGCCGGAGACGAAGCCCTCACGGCGGGCCACGGCGTCGAGCCGTGCCACCAGCGGCGCCTCGTCGCCCGGCTCATGGGAGGTCACCACGCAGTACTGCCCGACCCCGTCGCCGACCGCCCCCGCCTCCGCTGCCGCATCCGCCTCCGTAACGCGGGCCGAGGCCAGCACCGGGCCGTGGTCGTTGTCCAGGTCGGCGAGTTCCATCAGCCCGGCGGCGGTGAGCAGGAGAAAGTCCGGGACCATGACGGCGGCCTTGTAGGCCGAGTTGTCCCGCCACTCGGTGACGATGACATGCCGGTCGGAGTGGTCGGGCGACCGCAACAGCGAGGTGTGCAGAAAACCGTGTTGGGTCGTCATGTATTCGCGGTAGCCGTCGAACGCCTCCTCGAATGCCTCCGTGTCCTGCTTGTGCCTGTCCGTCAGCACAAAGCGCGCGACCACCGTCACAGGGGCGGGGCCGTGCTTCTTCTCCGGCATGACATAACCCTTTCTTCCAAGCCGTCCGAGATACGGATCGACGGATTGCCGTACGCGATGCGGTGGAGGATCTTGCGGTAGAGCGGGGTGTGCCGCAGCACCCGCGCGAGCCGGGGGCGCACCCGGGTCGCAAAGGGGCCCTGCGAGAGCATCGCCTTGCTCTGCAGGGCCTGCAGCCGCATGACGGCCGCGATATCGGGGCTCCGGCGCTCCTCGAAGGCCGCGAGGCGCGCCGCGCCGGTGTCGCCCGCGGCCAGCGCGCCGGCCAGGACCGGGTGCAGCACCACGGCGTCCTGGACGGCGAGGTTGATGCCCTGGGCGCCGATCGGGCTGTGGGTGTGGGCGGCGTCGCCGATCAGCACGAGTCCGTCGTCGGCCCAGCGCTCGGCCCGCGACGAGAACACGTCCAGCAGGCTGAGGTCGCCCTGCGAGCGGACCTGTTCGCGGATGAGGTGGGCGTACGGCGGCACGGCACGGCAGAGTTCGTCCCTGACGTGGTCCAGGCCCCGTCCGGCGATATCCCGATAGCCCTTGTGCGGCAGGGTCCAGCCGACCTGGATGCGGTCGGGCCAGGAGGCGTAGACGAGTACGGGGCTGCCGCCGGCGCGGAACACCCGCACATCGCGGACGGGCGGCTCAACACGGTCGTTCCTGCCCTGGTTCTCGCTCCGGCTTTCGCTCTCCTTGAGCTTGAACCACAGCACGTCGTGGTCGAACGCCTCCGTGCGCCCCGCCCCGATGCCCGCCAGCCGCCGGATCCGCGAATAACGGCCGTCTGCGCCGACGACCACCCGGGCCCGTACGGTGCACGGGCCCACCGGCCCGGCGGCCGTGACGCCGGCGACGCGGCCCTCCCGGCGGACAAGACCGCCGACCCGCCGCCCGTCCAGCCAGCGAAAACCGGTGAAGCGGTGGCAGTGCGCGAGCAGTTCGTCCAGCACATGCGCCTGCGGGATGCTCAGCAGGTGGTCGTACGGGGCGGGCAGCAGCCGGTAGTCGGCCTCCAGCAGCACACGGTCCCCCTCGACCAGGCGGAACCGATCGTGCTCGTGTCCGCCGCGCGCCCGGGCCCCGGCCAGTACGCCGAGGTCGTCCAGCAGCGCCATCGCGCCGGGCTGCAGGATCTCGCCGCGGAACTCCCGGTGGTGCGTACGGGAGCGCTCCACCACCGTCACCCGCGCCCCGGAGCGCAGCATCAGCAGCGCCAGGACCAGCCCGGCCGGGCCGCCGCCGACCACGCACACATCGGTGTCGAACTCCTCCTCGGCCACCTGCGCTCCCTTCTGCCGCGCCGCGGGTGCGCTCACGCGCGCAGCCCCAGACCGCCGTCCGCGGTGATCACCTGGCCCTGGATCCAGCCCGCCTCCGCCGTGCACAGCAGGGCCACCACATCGGCGACATCGGCCGGCGTGGTCAGCCGGCCGCCCGGGGTGCGCGCGGCCAGCGCCGCGGCGGTCGCCGGGTCGGGGGTGTCAGGCCCCTTGTCGAGCTTGGCGGTGGCGACCGCGTTGACCGCGATCCGGCGGCCCGCCAGCTCCACGGCGAGATAACCCACCAGGCTCTCCAGCGCCGCCTTGGCGATACCGGGGCCGACGTAGCGCGGCACGGCCCGGTGGGCCCCGCTGCTGGACACCGCGACGATCCGCCCGGGCCCGCCCGCCATCAGGCCGGCGATCGCGGAGGCGCCGTGCAGCAGCGGGTCCAGGGCGGCCGAGAGGTCGGCCCGTACGCCGTCGGGGCGCGCCCCGACGGCGGGCATCGGGTGCCAGGACGCGACGCTGTGCACGAAGATGTCCAGCCGACCGTACCGCTCGCGCACCTCCGCCAGCAGCGCGTGCAGCTGCTCGGGGCTGGTCACATCCGCACGCCGGGCGATCGCGCTGCCCTTGAGCCCCGACAGGTCGCGGAGCGCGCGTTCGGCGTCCGCCTCGCTGTGCGCGTAGTCGAGGATCACCTGGGCGCCCGCGGCGGCCAGCTTGCGGGCCACCGCGAACCCGACGCCGCGCGTCGCCCCCGTCACCAGCGCGACCTTGCCGTCCAGCCCCAGCGTGGCCGGTTCACCACCGGGCTCCGCAAGCTCGGTCTCCGCCGGCTCAACCTCCGCTGGCTCGGCATCTGCGGGCCTGGTCGCCTCAGCCGACACGATCCGCCGCTTTCTCCACCGCGGCCTGCGCGGCGAGGTGCACGGCGCACTCGGCCGTGCCGAAGGCAGGGGCGTCGGCGCGGGCCGCCCGCCACGCCTCCGCGTCCGACCACCAGGTGACGAAGGTGTAGTTGCCGGGCCGCGTCAGCGACCGGCTGAAGTCGGCGTGCAGAAAGCCCGGCCGCGCCGTCAGGGCACGGGCGTACTCCCGGTAGGAGTCGTCGAACGCGTCGAGGCTGGGCCCCTCCACGCCGAGCCGTTCGACGACGATCACCGGCGCGCCCTCCGTGACATCGCCGCCCGTACGCAGCACATTGCGGGACGGGTCGGCATCCACCTCCACCACTTCGTGGAACTCCTTGGCGTGGGCCTGGAACACCGCGCTGCCCCGCACCCGCTGGAAGGACTCGGGCGAGCGCCAGCGGCCGAGGTTGATGTACACCCCGGGCCGCTCCACCAGCCGCACCGCCTGGTGCGAGTCAAAGCCCTCCTGGGCGCGCATCCACGCCACATGGTCGAGAAAACGCCGCTCGAACTCATCGGCCCGGCCGTGGTCCTTGAGCGTGAAGGTGTTGATGACGGTGAACAGACCGGTCGGGTGGTCCACGGTACGGCCTTCCTGGGTTCGGACAGTGGCGTGGTCATAGGCCTGGCCAGGGGCGTGGTCAGGGGTTCGCGACTGGAGGCGTGCGATGAGGTCGTCGCGGAGGGCGCGGCGCTGCACCTTCCCGTTCGCGTTGCGCGGGATGGCGTCCACCGCCTCGATGTGGTGAAGCCGCTGGTAGTACGGGAGCTGATCGGCCACGGCCGCCGCGATGGCGGCCAGGCGGGTGTCGTCCAGGCCGGTCACACGCGGCTGAAGCACCACCAGCGCGGCGGCGAGCGCGCCCCGCGCGGCGTCCGGCAGGCCGAAGACCACGGCCTCGCGGACCAGTTCATGGCCGAGCAGCACCTGCTCGATCTCCGTCGGCGCGACGAGGAAGTTGTCGCATTTGAAGGTGTCCCCGAGCCGGTCGACCAGGAACAGCCGCCCCTCCCCGTCGATCCGCCCGACGTCGCCGGTGGAGAACCAGCCGCCGTCCTCCAGGCCGGTGCCGTCCGGGCCGCCGAGGTAGCCCTTCATCACCTGCGGGCCGCGCACCTGCACCTCTCCCGCCTCGCCGGGCGCGAGCACCGTACGGCGCTCGACGTCCACGACCCGGCACTCGGTGCCCGCCACCGGGCGGCCCACCGAGCCGGGCACCGGACGGCCGGGGTCGTCGCTGTGGGTCAGCGGGGAGGTCTCGGCGAGCCCGTACCCCTGGAACACCGGCACCCCGAACCGCTCGGCCAGCCGCGCCGCGTCCCGCACCGGAAGCGCCGACCCGCCGGACGCGATCTGCCGCACGGTCGCGAGCCGCAACCCGTCCAGGGCGCGGGCGGGGGCGGCGGCGAGCCGGGCGAGGCGGACCGGAAGGCTGTAGAAGTGCGTGGCGGAGTGGCGGTCGGCGGCCTCGACCGCGTCGATCGGGTCGGGCGCGGCGCACAGCACCTGTGTGGCGCCCGCGAACAGGGCCGAGTTGAGATGCATGGGGTGGTAGGTGGGCAGGTGGTTGAGGGCGACCGAGCCATGGCCGAGGCGGTGTGCCTCGGCGATCTGCGCGGCGTTGACGACCAGGTTGCGATGGGTGAGCCGGACGGCCTTGGGCAGCCCCGTCGTCCCGCTGGTGAACTGGACGCACACCACGTCGTCCGGGCTCACCGCGCCAGGCGGCCCGACGAGCGTCCGTCTCTCCAGCACGTCGTCGAGACGCGGTACGTCCCCGTAGGCCCCGGGCGCGACCGGGCCGATCAGCACCACCTCCCGTAGCGCGGGCAGCCGGTGGCGCACCGGAGCGAGCCGTGCGTACAGCCCGGCGTCCACCAGCGCCAGCCGCGCCTCGCTCAGCGACAGGGTGTGCAGCAGGGCTTCCTCGCGCAGCAGCGGATTGACCACCGCCACCACGTTTCCGCTGCGCGCGGCCGCGTAATAGGCCACGGCGAAGTCCGGGTGCAGCACGGAGGCGACCGCCACCGTCGCGCGCTCCCGCCCCGGCAGCAGCCGGCGCAGGGCGTACGCGGCGCGCGACACCCGCAGATCGAGGCCCGCGAAGTCCAGCGCCGCCGGTCCGCGGTCCAGTTCCGCCGACCCGCGGTCCGGGGTGGCCCCGTCCCACACCAGCGCGTTCCGCGCGGGGTGGGCGCGGGCCGCCTCGGCCGACAGCCCGTCGAGCCGTTCGGTCCCGCCGACGGCCCCGGCCCCGCCGCTCGCCTCACCCACGAGCGGCCGCCGCCTCCGCGAACGCCCGCGCGTGGCGCAGCGTCGTGGTGCTGTTGGTGCTCAGCGCGCGCTGTACGTACGTCCGGGCGTCGGCGACGGTCTTGTCCGGGCCGAGCACCCGCTCCACCGCCCCCGGGTTGAGGATCACGGTGTGCCGGGAGGTGACGGCCGACCCGTCGCCCGCCGGGGTGATCGTCCAGCTTCCGGTGTGCGCGGTCATCAGCACGGGCACGGTGGTCTGCTTGTAGACGATGCGGTCCGCCCCGAAGCAGACCCGTACGGACTCGGTGGTGTGCACCGAGCCGTCGGCGGTACGGGTGTCCATCGCCATCACCTGCACCCGCGGCTCGGCCACACCAGCCGTGTCGTCGGCCGGGTCCTCCTTGAGGTCGAGCCGGGACACATGCGGCAGCCGCTCGGGCCACAGATCGGCGCGGTACAGATAGTCGTAGACCAGCGCGGCATCACCCGATGTGAACACCGTGTCCTCGAAGGAGAACTCCAACTCGCCTAATTCCTCGCCGAGTTCGGCGAGCTTCTTCACCGCGGCCAGCTCGGATTCGCTGTTGCGGTCCACCGCCGCGGTGATCCAGCGGACACCCGACGGGTCGTCGTCGACCGCGCGGAAGTCATGGCGCAGCTCCAGCCGGGACACGTTCTCCCCATGGGCGGTGACGATCCACTCGCCGCCCATGGCCGCCACCGGCGGCGCGGACACCTCCTGCCGGAAGGTGACGCGCAGCCCGTCCGGGTCCAGCTCGCGGCGCGATGTCCAGTTCTTCACCACGCCGCCCGCGGTGGCCCAGATCCGGATCCGCTCACCGCCGGGCGTCTGCTCCAGGGGTTCGACGTGCACATTGGGGGCGAAGCGCTGGGGCCAGTCGGCCACGTCGGCGATGATGCCGTACACGGTGCGGGCCGGCGCCAGCACCGTGATGGCGTGTGTGGTGAGGTATGTCTCGGTGGTGGTCACGGCACCCGCTCTCGTCAGTAATTCCCCAGCCCGCCGCAGACGTTGAGCGCCTGGGCGGTGATGGACGCGGCGGTGTCGGTGACCAGATAGCCGACCAGGCCCGCCACCTCCTGTGGTGTGGAGTAGCGGCCGAGCGGGATCTTGGCCTGGAAGCGTTCGAGGATGGCCTGCTCGGTGGTGTCGTACACCGCCGCGTACCCCTGGCGGACGCGCTCGGCCATCGGCGTCTCGACATACCCGGGGCAGACCGCGTTGACCGTGATGCCGGTCTTGGCCAGCTCCAGGCCGACCGCCTTGGTGAAGCCGACCACGCCGTGCTTGGAGGCCGAGTACGGGGCGCCGAGCACCACCCCCTGCTTGCCTCCGGTGGACGCGATGTTGACGATCCGGCCCCAGCCGCGCTCCCGCATCCCGCCCTCGGCCAGCACCTCGCGCGTGGTGAGGAAGACGCTGTTGAGGTTGGTGTCGATCACGTCGTACCACAGCTCGTCGGCCAGCCCGACGGTCTCGCCGCCGCCGCTGCGCCCGGCGTTGTTGACCAGGACGTCGATCCGGCCGTACCGCCCGGTCACGGCCGCCACCAGATCGCGCACGTCCTTCCGCTTGCTCACATCGGCGGGGGCGCCGTCGACCTCGTGGCCCACGGCCCGTAACTCCTTGACGGTCATCTCCAGGGACTCGGCGGTCCGCGCGCAGATGAAGACCGCGAAGTCCGCCGCCGCCAGGCCCCGCGCCACCGCGAGACCGATTCCGCTCGTGCCTCCCGTGACCAGCGCCACCCGCCGCTCATCGCTCGCCATGCGCGTCGTCCTCCCCGGGCTCCTTGGATGCGTTGTCTGCTCCGAAGAGTGACCGTGGGCTCTCGATCCTCGATCGCACGGCGGTCGAGCGGGCCGTTCGACCGCCCGTCAAGGGGCGTACGAGGGCTCGCGGCGACGCTGCCGCACGACACACAGGACGCGAGAGAGGGACCGACCGCCATGACCGTCGCGGCACACCCCGCCAGCGCACCAGCCGACCCCACCGGACCAGCCCTGCAAGCCGGACCCGCCGGGCCCGCCGAGCTGTACGCGGAGATCCAGCAGTTCTACGCCCGCCAGATGCAGCTGCTCGACGACGGCGAGGCCGAGGCCTGGGCGGAGACCTTCGCCGAGGACGGCGTCTTCGCCGCCAACGCCCACCCCGAGCCGTTCACCGGCCGCGCGGCCATCGCCGCCGGCGCCCGCCAGGCCACCGACGACTTCGTCGCGCGGGGCATCAGGCGCCGCCACTGGCTGGGCATGCTCTCGCTCGAACCCAAGGACGAGCACACCGTCTTCGTCCGCTCGTACGCCCAGGTCCTGGAGACCCCGCGCGCCGGGCAGGCCGTGCTGCGGGCGTCCACCACCTGCGCGGACCTGCTGGTGCGGCGCGACGGCCGCTGGCTGGTGCTCGACCGCCGGATCCACCGCGACGACCTGGACTGATCAGGTGCGGGTGCTGTTCGCCACATGGGCCGAGCCGGGCCATCTGTTCAGCCTGGTGCCGCTGGCCTGGGCCTGCCGGGCCGCCGGGCACGACGTACGGCTCGCCGCCCCGCCCTCATGCATGGCCTCGGCGGCGCGCGCCGGGCTGACCGGGGTGCCCGTCGGCCGGGACGTGGCCGTGGAGCAGATCAGGAACCGCGCGGACCTCGCGCCCTGGCGCAGCCCCGGCCGCTGGCCGGAGGGCTGGGCGTCGCGGCCCGGTCTGCTGGACGACGCACAGCACGCGGTGCTCCGCGCGCTGGCCGACAAGCAGTTCGCGGTCGCGGACGCGATGGCCGACGACCTCCTCGCCCTCGCCCGCCACTGGCGGCCCGACGTGGTCGTCCATGACGCGCTGTGCTTCGCGGGCACGGTCGCCGCCGCCGCGCTCGGCGTCCCCGCGTACGGGCACGGCTGGGGCACGGCCACCATCATGCGCGTGGAGAACCACGAGCTGGGCGCCCGCCCGCTGCCGGGCTACCCGCGCCTCTTCGAGCGCCACGGCGTGCCCCCGCGCTCCGGCCCCAGCGCCTGGTTCGACCCCTTCCCGCGCGCGCTGCGCCTCCCCGATCCGGCGCCGCGCCCCCGGCTCGATATGGCTTACGTCCCGTACAACGGCCCGGGGGACGTGGCGCGCTGGGTGCTGGAGGAGCGCGCCCGGCCGCGGGTGTGCATCACGGCGGGGGTCTCCGGACACAAGGTCCGCCCCGGTGCCCTGCCCCCCTTGCTGGCGCAGACCGCCGACGCGCTGGCCGGCCGGGGGTTGGAGGTGGTGCTGGCGATCAGCGCCGACCAGGCGCGGACGCTCACCGCGGCCCCGGAGAAGGCGCGCGTCGCCGTGGGCCTCCCGATGTCCGAGCTACTGCCCACCTGCGCGGCCGTGGTCCACCACGGCGGCTCGGGCACCGGCCTCACGGCGGCCGCGGCCGGAACCCCGCAGCTGGTGCTGCCCCAGGTCCCGGTCACCGCCGAGATCGGCGAACGTCTCCACCGCCATGGCGCCGGACTCATCCTGCCGCCCGAGCGCCAGTCCGACCCCGTCGCCGTCAGCGAAGCGGTCGAGGCCCTGGTGGACGACCCCCGCCACGCCCGCGCCGCCGCCCGCCTCCGTACGGACATGCTGCGCATGCCGAGCCCCGCCGACCGGGTCACCGCCCTGGAACAGGCTTTATAGGGCTCAGCCGCGGGGGCTGGCGTGGAGGTCGAGGCCGCTCGTCCCGGCCGCCTCCACGCCCGGCAGCAGCCGCATGTCGCGGCCGTAGTCGCCGCCGTTGAGAGTACGGAACGGGACCGGCTCGTCCTTGAAGAGCCGGTCGAGCCGCTGCCCGTACTCCCGCTTCACCGCCTCGAACCGCTCCTCGGACACGTCCAGCGAGCTGTACAGCGCGAACGGTTCGAGCGGCGCCATGCCGGTGAACCAGAACAGGCCGTGCTGCAGCGGGAAGAGGACGTCCGACAGCTGCCCGTGGATGCCCCGGTCCGCGAACGCCGACTCCCGGGCGCCGACCGTCACCGACAGCAGCGCCCGCCGACCCGCAAGGGCGCCCTCGCTGTACGGCGGGGGGACGGCCGGGCCGTGGGCGAACTCGAAGGTGAACACCCGGTCGATCCAGCCCTTCAGGATCGCGGGCACCGAGAACCACCACATCGGGAACTGCAGGATCACCGCGTCCGACCAGCGCACCTTCTCCTGCTCCGCCGCGATGTCCGGCGACAGCCGCCCCGCCAGCGTGGCCTCCCCCGATGCCGTCAGCACATCAAGACGCCGGTCCCCGGCGTGGTCGGGGAAGTCGTCGGCGTCCACCGCCGCCTTCCACTTCATCGCGTAGAGGTCGGACACCCGCACCTCATGCCCCGCCGCGCGCAGTTCCTCGGCCGCGAAGGAGGTCAGGGAGGCGTTGAGGGAACGGAGTTCGGGGTGGGCGCTGACGATCAGGATCTTCTTCCGCAGCTGCGGCGTGGCTTCGCTCATGGCACCACGTTCTCCCGGGCGCGGCGCCTTAGCCAGAACCCTGTGTGACCGGCGGAACGCCAATCCTGGTATTGCGAGGACCACCCATACTGGAAGGCATGGACAGCAACGGCATCGACCGCATCGACGGCGTCGGGGACACCCGGCGGGCGCTCGGCGGCTTTCTGCGCGCCCGCCGTGGGCGCGTCGCGCCGGAGCACGTCGGAATCGCCGGCGGCGGGCGCCGACGGGTGCGCGGGCTGCGCCGCGAGGAGCTGGCCCAGCTCGCCGGGATCAGTGTGGACTATTACGTCCGCCTCGAACAGGGCCGCGCCACCCAGCCCTCCCCCGAAGTGCTCGACGCGCTCGCCAGAGCCCTCGGCCTCGACGCGGCGGAGCGCAAGCACCTGGCCACCCTGACCGGCACGCGGGGCGGGCCGCCGCCCGAGGCCCGGGTCAGCCCCCTGCTGCGGCAGATCCTCGACGCCATGGCCCCCGTCCCGGCCTACGTCACCAACCACCGCCTCGACGTGCTCGCCTGGAACGATCTCGGCGGCGAGCTGATCGGCGGCCTGGCCGACCCGGGCCGCCGCGACCACAACCAGGCCAGGTACTTCTTCCTCGACCCCGCCTCCCGGACCGTCTTTCCCGAATGGGAGGACCGGGCGGCGGAGAGCGTGGGCCAGCTGCGGGTCTCCGCGGGCCGGTACCCCGACGACGCGGAACTGGCCACGCTCATCACCGACCTGTCCACGCACAGTGCCGACTTCCGGCGCGTCTGGGCCACCGGCGAGGTCGTGATGTGCGGGGCGGGGCGCAAGCGGTTGCGCCACCCCGAGGCCGGGCTGCTCACCCTGGACTACGAGACGCTGCACGTGCCAGCCACGCCCGGCGAGACGGGTCTGGTGATGCATGTCTTCGGCGCCGAGGAAGGCAGCCGGGAGGCCGCCGCCCTCGCCCGCCTGGCGACGGCCGTAGGACGTGAGGTACCGGCAACCACTTAGGCCCGCCCTCAGGCCGCGCGGGAACCGGCGACCCGCGATACGCCGATGCGCGGCCCGGCCAACTCCTCCAGCTCGCCGACCACTTCGGCGGGGGCCGGCATGGCGGCCATCTCCTCCCGCACCCGGCCCGCCGCCGCCTCGTACGACCGGTCGTCCAGCAGCTCGCGGAGCGCCGTACGGATCGCCTCGGGGTCCCGCTGCTCACCGGGGTCGAGCGACCGGCCGGCGCCGCAGGCCGCGATCCGTTCGGCGTAGACACCGAGGCTGGGCAGCGGTGGTGCCAGAACGAGCTGGGGCAGGCCGTAGTGCAGGGCCGTCAGCCCGGTCCCGGATCCGCCGTGGTGGACCAGGGCCGTACAGCGCCTCAGGAGCTGCGACAGCGGGGTGGGCTCGATCACCCGTACGTTGGCCGGCAGCGCTCCGAGCTCCTCGGCGCGCGCCCGGGACAAAGTGAACACGCCCCGTACGCCCTCCAGCCCCTCGAACGCGGCGGCCGTCGCCGCCAGGGTGGCCATGCCCGACCGCTCGATCGTCTGGGCGCTGAACGATACGCATATCGTCCGCTGCTCCGGCGCGCGCAGCGGCCCCCAGGAGGGGTAGCTGCCGGGGCCGTTGTACGGCACGTGGCGCACCGGCCTGGCCGGGGCCGCCCGGGGGTGCCGCAGCGTCGGCGGGCAGGGGTCGAGCAGCAGATCGGGGTCGGGCAGCAGGCCCCCGGGGATGCCCGCCCGCTCGCAGACGGACCGCAGCGCGGCGCGGGCGGGGCCGCGGGCCAGCGTGGTCAGGACGTCGCTGCCCCAGCGGTGGACGACGGACGGTACGCCCAGCGCTCCCGCGACGATCGGCCCGCAGAACTCGACCGGATCGGACAGCACGAGGTGGGGCCGCCATTCGCGGGCGAACCTCAGATACCCGTCGAGCACCCGGCCGACCCGGGCCCGCCAGCGGACCGCGAGCGCTTCCCAGTCGGGTTCCCACACCGCCGCGGGCTCCCCGCCCGTGGGCCGCCGGGCCGGAGCCGGGGGCGGGGCGTCGGCGGGCAGCGGCTGGGCCTCGATGGCGAGGGTGTGCAGCCCGGCGGCGCGCGCCGCCTCCACGGCCCCGGGTTCCCCGGCGCACATCACCTCATGGCCCGCGCCGGCGAGCGCCCAGGCGAGGGGGACGAGTGGCTGAAGATGACTGCTGACGGGGGTGACGACCATGAGTACGCGCATGGCACGCTCCCTAGGCCTGGGCCGGGCGGGTGCGCGCCTCGGTCAGGCCCGCGTTGACGAACTGCAGCAGCAGCCGGGGCGTGGCGGCCTCGGCGACCGTGTCGTCGGCCAGCAGCACCCCGTATTCGCGCTCGATACGGCCCACCGTCTGCAGGACCGCGAGGGAGTCGTAGTTGAGGTCGGTGAAGGGGGTGTCCAGCACGTCTCCGTCGAGGTCGACGGTCTCGTCCTCGCCGGCGCATTCACGCAGCAGGGTGGTCAGCTCGGCCAGCGTCATCTGGGTCATCTGTGTCATCTCGTGATGCCTCTCTCTTGGGATGGTGAACAGCGGGGGCCGCGCTCAGCGGGGTCGGGCTCGGCGAGGTCGGGGGCTCGGTGAGGTCGCGCTCGGTGAGGTCGCGCTCAGTGGGATTGGGCACCGACGACCACGGCCGCCGCGTTGAAGCCGCCGCGGCCACGGGCCAGCACCAGGGCGGCGTGTACGGGGCAGGGCCGCGGCTCGGCGCTCACCAGGTCGAGTTCCAGACCCTCGGCAAGCCGGGTGACGTTCACGGTCGGCGGGATCAGCGCATCGCGGATCGCCAGCAGGGCGGCGGCGAGGTCAAGGGCGGCCCCTCCCGCGTACAGCCGCCCCGTCATGGTCTTGGGCGCGGTGACCGGCACCCGCCGGGGCCCGAAGACGGCGGTGATGGCCTCCGCCTCGGCCCGGTCCAGGTCGGGTACGCCGGAGGCGTCGGCGAAGACGACGTCGATGTCGTGGGGGGCGAGGCGGGCGTCGGCGAGGGCGAGCTCAACGGCGCGGCGCAGCCCGAGGACGCCGCTGAGGTGCTGCTCACTCCCGGGCTTGGCGTCGAAGGTGGCGGCGTAACCGGCCAGTTCGCCGTATACGCGGGCGCCGCGGGCGCGGGCCGCCGCGGCCTCCTCCAGGATCAGGATCGCCCCGCCCTCACCCGGCACATAGCCACGGGCCGCGGCGTCGAAGGGCAGATAGGCGCGCGTGGGGTCGTCGGCGAGGCTGAGCCGGCCGCCCGCGAGCTGCGCCGTCCAGCCCCATGGGCAGACCGCCCCGTCCACGCCGCCGGTGACGATGAGCCTGCTGCCGCCGCGCAGCCGCCTGCGGGCCTGGGCCACCGCGTCGAGGCCGCCCGCCTGCTCGGTGACGAGAACGCCGCTGGGCCCGCGCAGCCCGTGCCGGATGGAGATCTGGCCGGTGTTGACGGCGTAGAACCAGGCGAAGGACTGATACGCGCTGACGTACTGCCCGCCCTTGCTCCACAGCGCCTCCAGCTCGCGCTGGCCGAACTCGAAGCCGCCGGCCGAGCTGGCGGTGACCACCCCGGCGGCGTACTCGGGGAGCTGGGCGGGGTCGGTGTCCGCGTCGTCGAGGGCCTCCTGGGCGGCGGCCAGGGCGAGCCGGGTCATGTGGTCGGTCTGCGGGAGCAGACGGTTCGGGATGTGTTCGGCGGCGTCGAAGCCGGGCACCTCGCCCGCGAGCCGGGCCGGGTAGCGGGCGGCGTCGAAGCGGCTGACCGGGCGGATGCCGCTCTCGCCGTTCAGGGTGGCCTTCCACCACACCGGGGTCGACAGGCCGTTGGGCGCGGCGACGCCGATGCCGGTGAACACGGCGACGGCGCTCACCACGTACTCCTCTCGGCCCCGTGCGAGCCCGTCCGGGCCCCGTCCGTCCGGGCCAGCACCATCGCGCTCTGGAAACCGCCGAACCCGCTCCCCACGCTCAGCACCGTGTCGACCCGCTGCTCGCGGGCGACCAGCGGGGTGTAGTCGAGGTCGCATTCGGGGTCGGGCTCGTGGAGGTTGGCGGTGGGCGGTACGACACCATGCTCAATGGCCAGGGCGCTGGCGGCGATCTCCAGGGAGCCGATGGCGCCCAGCGAGTGACCGACCATCGACTTGATCGAGCTGATCGGCGTGGCCCGGGCGTGCTCGCCGAGGGCGCGTTTGAAGGCGGCGGTCTCGTGGCGGTCGTTCTGCTTGGTGCCGGAGCCATGGGCGTTGATGTAGTCGACAGCCGTCACCGGCAGCCGGGCCTCGTCGAGGGCGACGCGGATGGCCTCGGCCATCTCCCTGCCGTCGGGGCGCAGCCCGGTCATGTGGTACGCGTTGCAGCGGGACGCGAAGCCGACGATCTCCGCATAGACATGGGCGCCCCGGCGGTGCGCCAGGGACAGCTCCTCGAGGACGAAGAGCGCGGAACCCTCGCCCAGGACAAAGCCGTTGCGGGTGCGGTCGAAGGGGCGCGAGGCGTGTTCGGGGTCGTCGTTGCGCGGCGAGGTGGCCTTGATGGCGTCGAAGCAGGCGACGGTGATCGGGGAGATGGGCGCATCGGTGGCCCCCGCGACCATGATGTCCGCGCTGCCCTCCCGGATGAGTTCGACGGCGTGGCCGACCGCGTCCAGGCCCGAGGTGCAGCCGGTGGAGACCACGGACGCCGGTCCCTGGGCGCCCACGGCCCAGGCGACCTCGGCGGCGAAGGAGCTGGGCACGAAGTGGTCGAAGAGGTGCGGCACCGCGTAGGTGTAGTCGACGTGCCACTTCGCACCGCCGTCGCTGACCACCCGGTACTCGGTGTCCAGGCTGGTGGTGGCGCCGACCGCGCTGCCGACGGTGACACCCACGCGGTACGGGTCGGGCCCGGAGGCGTCGAGGCCGCTGTCGGACACCGCCTCCCGGGCCGCGACCACCGCGAACTGCGCGGCGCGGTCCATCCGGCGTACCTCTTGCGGGGTCAGGCCCTCGTGGTGCGGGTCGAAGTCGGCCTCGGCGGCGATCCGGGAGCGGAAGCGGGTGGCGTCGAAGAGGGAGATGGCGCGGGTGGCGGTGCGGCCCTCGGTCAGCAGCGACCAGAACTCCTTGGTCCCCACGCCGCCCGGGGCCACCACGCCTATGCCGGTGATCGCCACCCGACGCCTCCCCCGTGGATCGATAACGCGCTGATGCATCACGTCGGTTCGACCTCCCTGCTCGGTACCGTGCGTGCGACGGTGCCGCCGCGTCACAGTGCCGCCCGGCTCTCAACCCGCGCTCGACTCGGGACGGAGCCCCCGCACGGTGGCGGGAGGCGCGCCACGACGGCGGCTGGCGGGCCACGACCACGGCTGGCGGGCCGTCACTCGTCGAGCAGCGCCACGGCCCGCGTCCAGCCCGCGCCCGCGCCCGCGATCTTCACGGGGAAGCAGGCGACCCGGAACCCGGTGGACGGCAGCGTTTCCAGCCGCGCCAGGCGCTCGATCTGGCAGTACTCGCGACGGCGGCCCGCGAAGTGGGCGGGCCACAGCACCGACTGGTCGCCGGTGGCGTGGTAGCGGCGGATCATGTCGCAGAACGGGGCGTCGAGGCTGAACGCGTCGGTGCCGATGACACGGACACCGAGGTCGAGCAGATAGTCGGTGGCGGGCCCGTCGAGGCCGGTGAATTCCGTGAAGTAGCGGGATGTGCCGACCCACCGGGAGGCGCCGGTATGCAGCAGGACGATGTCCAGCGGCTGCGGTCGGCAGCCGATGCGGGCCAGCTCCTTCTCGATATGCGGCACACCGACGGTGCGGGTTTCCGGATCCGCGTCGGTGATGTCCAGGACGTGGGCCGGGCGCAGAAACCAGTCGAGGGGCATCTGGTCGATGGTGCGGGGCACTCCGTACGTGCCGGTGGAGCCGTAGTGCGCGGGGGCGTCGACATGGGTGCCGGTGTGGCTGGTCAGGGTGAGCGTGTCCAGGGAGAGCAGTTCCTGGCCCGGCAGTTCGGACGGGTCGAACTCGATGCCGAAGTGTTCGCGCATCTCCTCGCTCATATGGTGGGCCGCCTCGGCCGGCGTCATGATCTCGTGGACCAGCGGGTCCGGCTCCCAGCCCGAGGCGTCCACCGGTGTCGACAGGTCGATGATGCGCAATGCGGCCCCCTACGGCTGGTGTCGGGCGAGGTCGTCCGCCGGACGGTGCCAGGAGCCTCTGGAATACGGCTGGAACGACAGGAACGGCAGGGCGGCAGGGCGGCAGGGCGGCAGGACGGCAGGACC
Organism: Streptomyces sp. NPDC059679; assembly: GCF_042734105.1. Taxonomy (NCBI): domain Bacteria; kingdom Bacillati; phylum Actinomycetota; class Actinomycetes; order Kitasatosporales; family Streptomycetaceae; genus Streptomyces; species Streptomyces sp. NPDC059679. The sequence continues at coordinate 457,657 of NZ_JBHWES010000002.1, forward strand.
AACTGAAGCGCCCGGAAACGTACGCGGACAGCACTACGGCTCCGCTCGCCCGCGCGGGGGGTGTCGGGGAGCGGAGCCGTAGCCGACCCGGCAAGAAGGGCGGCGCCGGGCGTTCAGGGGAGGTGCGATCGGATGGTGAACCGGCGGGGACCTACGCGGCGAACAGGTCGAGCACCGGGCGGCGCCACTGCCCGCCCGGCTCCAGATCGAGCGCGGGGTCCGAGGCGAGCACCGCCTGCTGCAGCTTCTGCAGCCGCGGGGAGGGTTCGAGCCCCAGGTCCTCGACGAGCCGACCGCGCAGCCCCTGGTACACCTCCAGCGCCTGCCACGGGCGGCCGGACCGGTACAGGGCGGCCATGCACTGGGCGTGCAGCCCTTCGTGGAGCGGATGTCGGGCCGTCAGTTCCGTGAGTTCGGTGAGGAGTTCGGCGTGACGGCCCAGGCGCAGATCGGCCTCGATCCGACGCTCCAGGACCCCAAGACGGCTCTCCTCCAGCCGGGCCAGCTCGATCTCCAGGATCGGTCCGACCCGCACGTCCACGAGAGCGGGACCGCGCCACACCGCCAGCGCCTCGCGGAACAGAAACGAGGCCTCGACGTCGTCGCCGACGTCCAGCGCGTCCCGCCCGGCGGCCACCAGCCGGTCGTACTCGTGGATGTCCACCGCGCCCGGCTGGGCCTCCAGCACATATCCGCCGTACCGCGTAGCCAGCACGCTCTTCGATGCCTCGGGCGCCTGCGGCCCGTACGCCGCGGCCAGTCTCCGCCGGAGCTGAAGGATGTACGTCTGGAGCGTGGTCAACGCGCTGCGCGGCATCTGCGCGCCCCAGATTTCCTCCATAAGGGTGGGCACCGGGAGCATCTGGTTGGCGTACACGGAAAGCAGTGCGAGGATCTGCCGTGGCTTGCCCGCGCTGGGCACGATCGACTGACCGCAGGCCTCGACGCTCAGCGGCCCCAACACCTTGATTTCCATGGTCCTGTCACACCTCCGTCAGACGGTCCACCAGGTGCCTCTTTGGCCGCGCGGCCCTGCCATTGAGGCACATATGAGCCTCGCGTGCGGGTGGTGGACACGGCCAGTGCCGGACTCCCGAACCGTGCATGAGTCCTGTGAGGCGGAGGTCATGACAAGTTCACACCCTGGTTATGAGGAAAGCACTGGCAAGCCGTGGATCCGTCATCGCAGACTCCTTGCCAGGACCGCCTCTCACCCCGAGGAGAGCCCACAATGACCGACACATCCCCCCTCCCCGCGAGCCCTTCGCCCCTGTGCGCCGCGGGCCCCGGCCCCACCGACCTGGGCGTCGACGACCTGGTCATCGAGGACCTCTCCGCCGAGCCATGGCCCGCCCCCACCCCGGGCATCTGCATCTGCACCATCAGCGTCGGCTGATGGGCACATTGGGCTTCTCCCCGCACCTACGCGTCGAGCGGGTGCCGGGCGAGGCCGTCTATCTCGTCTCGGAGCGCGGCGTCACGGCGCTGCACGGCCAGACCGCCGAGACGCTTGCCCCGCTGCTCGACGGCTCCAGGGACCTGGAGCACATCCTCGCCGAGGCCGGCGTGCGCACCGGTCCCGCCGATGTACGCACCGATCCCGCCGCTGCCGCGGCGCTGGTCACCCGCGTCATCGCCCGGCTGTGCGAGGCGGGTCTTGTGTGCGAGCGCGGACGCTATCCGCGCCCCGAAGACGCGTACTGGGGGCTGGCCGGCGTGACCGCCGCCCCCGCCCCGCCCCCGGTCGCCCTCCCGATGACGCCCTGCGCCGGGGCCCTGCGGTCCGCCGTCGTGGCCCCTGTGGCCCTCGGCTGCACCGAGCTGGACGAGGCCGTCCAGGCGCTGCGGGCGGCGGGCATCCGCGCCGTGGCGGGAGACGAGATCGGGGCGGGGGCCGGGGACGGGCACGGGGCATGTCAAATCGACAAGCGTCAACACGGCGACGCGTATCTCACTCTTGTGGTCTGTGACGACTACCTCGATCCACGCCTCGCCGCGCTCGACGCCGAGCACCGGGCGTCCGGCCGCCGCTGGTTGCCGGTCAAGCCGGTCGGCACGACGGCGTGGATCGGCCCGTTCCTCGGCGCCCAGGACGACCCGTGCTGGTCCTGTCTGGCCGACCGGCTGTGGCGGCGACGGCAGGCCGAGGCGCACCTCCAGCACCGACTCGGCCGTCAGGGCCCGGTGCCGCGTCCGCCCGCGTCGCTGGCCGCCAGCCGGGCCGCCGCCCTGCAACTGGCCGCGTTGGAGGCGGCCACCTGGCTGGCCGGGCACCGCCACCCGGGGCAGCGCGCGCTGTGCACCCTGGACACCCTCACCTCCGCCCTGGAGCACCACGCGGTCAGCCGCCGCCCGCAGTGCCCCGCCTGCGGCGATCCGCGGTTGGTCGCGGCGCGGATACGGGCGCCCCTGGCCCTGGTCACGCGCGACGACGACGCCCCGTGGCAGATCGCCGACAGCCCACCGCGGCGGATCATGGAGACGTACGGGCATCTGGTCAGCCCCGTGACCGGGCTGGTGAGCGAGATCCGCCGAGACCCGCGCGGGCCCGCCTTCCTCAACTGCTTCCACGCCACACACCCCGCGTACGCCACCGTCGACCTCACCGCCAGACCCGCCGGCCCCACCAGCCCTGTCGGCCTCGTCGGCCCCGCGGTGCCCCCCGGGCTCGACACCGTACGGGCCGGGCTGCGCACCGCGGCCCATGGCAAGGGCATGACGTCCGAGCAGGGTCAGGCGAGCGCGCTGTGCGAGGCGTTGGAGCACTACAGCGGCCACTTCCAGGGGGACGAGCCGCGGCAGCGCGCCCGCTACCGCGATCTGGACCCCGAGGACGCCGTGCATCCGAACGCGGTGCAGCTCTTCGACCCACGGCAGTTCCGCGACCGGCGCACATCCGCCGCACGCCACCGGGTCTGCGATCCGTTCGACGAGCGGGCGGAGCTGGACTGGACCCCGGTGTGGTCGATCACCGCGCAGCGGCACCGGCTGCTGCCGACCGCCCTGCTGTACTACGGCACGCCTCAGCCGGCCGGGCGGCGCTACTGCCGGGCCGACTCCAACGGGGCCGCCGCCGGGGGCAGTCTGGCCGATGCGGTGCTGCGCGGCTTCCTGGAGCTGGTGGAGCGGGACGCGGTCGCGCTGTGGTGGTACAACCGCACCCGTCAGCCGGCGCTCGACCTCGACGCCCAGGACGATCCGTGGATCGCCGAACTGCGGCGCGTCCACACCGAACTGCGCCGCGAGGTGTGGGCGCTCGACCTCACCTCCGACCTCGGCATCCCCGTGGTGGCCGCCGTCTCCCGCCGCACCGACAAGTCCGCCGAGGACATCACCCTGGGCTTCGGCGCCCACTTCGACCGGCACACCGCACTGCGTCACGCCCTGGCCGAGCTCAACCAGATGCTGCCCCCCGTGGTCGAGGCCCGCGCCGACGGCGACGGGTACGGGGTGACGGCCGACCCGGAGGCGCTGTGCTGGTTCCGCACCGCGACCATCGCCAACCAGCCGTATCTGGCCCCGTCAGGGGTCGCGGCGGAGGACGCGGGCATATCCGGTTCCCTGTCCGGTTCCGGTCCACACGGCATCGACGCCCTTGACCTCCTCGGCCTCCTCGACCTCATAGCCGAGTTGGTCCGCGGGCACGGCATGGAGCTGCTCGTCCTGGACCAGACGCGGCCGGACGTCGGACTGCCCGTGGCGAAGGTGCTGATGCCCGGGCTGCGTCCGCACTGGGCCCGCTTCGCTCCCGGCCGGCTCTTCCAAGTGCCGGTGGCCCTGGGGCGGCTGGCCGAACCCACCCCCTACCACCGCCTCAACCCTGTCCCTCTTTTTCTGTAATCCCTTGTGATTGACTGTGAGCACTGGTAACCCTCTGTGTAATGTCAGCGTCCTACGCCACCTCTCCACGACCGGAAAAGTTCGGATACTCTCGGGCAAGTTACCCAACCCGGCCCGACCATCCGGAGGACGAGTGCAGGGCACCTCCTTGCCCGGCGATGCCGGGAGCGACTCGGCTCGTCACCGCGACGATCTCGCGCCACGCCTGGCCGTGGTGATCACCGCGGTGGTGCTCGTGGGCTACTTCTGCGTCGCGGTCACCTATGTGGTCGACGCCCGCCCGTCGGGACGGGCCCTGGACGCCGCGCTGTTGATGCTGGCGCTGCTCCCCGTACTGGCCGCCCTGTTGGGGCTGCAGCTGACGCACTCCTTCCCCGGGCTCGCGCCCCGGCTCAGCGGGGCCCGGCACTGGACGCTGGGGCTACAGGCGCTGCTGACCTTCCTCCCCTTCGCGGTCTTCAAGCACGCCTGGCTCGGCATGCCGGGGTTCCTGGCGGGCTCCTCGCTGCTGGTGCTGCCGCCCCCGCTGTCCTGGGTGGCCTTCGCCGCCATCATGGGGTGCACCGATGTGCTGCTGTTCCAGGTGGGGTTCGGCTGGGGCGAGGTCGCGTACACGACCGTCTCCACCGCCCTGACCGGCCTGGTGGTCTTCGGCCTCTCACGGCTGTCCGGGCTGGTCGCCGAGGTGTCCCGGTCACGGGCCGAGCTGGCCCGGCTGGCCGTGGCCCAGGAGCGGCTGCGGTTCGCCCGCGATCTGCACGACCTGCTCGGCTACAGCCTGTCCACCATCACCCTCAAGTGCGAACTCGTCCACCGCCTGGTGCCCCCGCAGAACTCCCGCGCCCAGCAGGAGCTGGCCGAGATCCTGCAGACCTCGCGCCAGGCGCTCGCGGACGTACGGGCCGTGGCCAGCGGATACCGCAAGATGTCGCTGTCCGCGGAAGCGGGCACGGCCAGGTCCATGCTGGCCGCGGTCGGTATCAGCACCACGGCGGAGGTCGACTGCGGGGAGCTGCCCGACCTGGTGGACACCGTGCTGGCGAGCGTGTTGCGGGAGGGGCTGACCAATGTGCTGCGGCACAGCAAGGCGGAGCACTGCACGATCGAGGCGCGGCGCACCGACCGCACCGTCCTGCTGACGCTCACCAACGACGGGGTGGGCAAGCCCTCGACCATTCTGCGCGCCGACAGCTCCGACAGGTCGGACGGCGGCAGCGGAATCGGCAACCTCAAGGTCCGGCTGGAGAATCTGGGCGGACGGCTGCGCGCGGGCGTACGGGACGATGGCCGGTTCGAGCTGCGGGCCGAGCTCGAACTGCCCGTGGATTCGACCCCGGAGGAGCGCGAGCGTGGCTCTGAGGACGAGTACGGCCCGGCCGTGACGGCGTAGCGCCGTCGCCGTTACAGCCAGCCGGCCTCGCGGGCGATCCGGATGGCATCCACCCGGTTGCGCGCGTTCAACTTGGTGACGACGGACGTCAGATAGTTGCGCACCGTGCCCACGGACAGATACAGCCGGGCCGCGATCTGCGCGGAGCCCTCCCCCTGCGAGGCCAGCAGCAGCACTTCCAGCTCGCGCGGGGTCAGCGGCTGCGGTTTGTCGTCCAGGGCGGCGAGGACGAGCTGCGGGTCGATGACCCTCTCCCCCTTGGCGACCGCTCGGATGGCGTCGCACAGCTTGTCCGGGGTGCTGTCCTTGAGCAGAAAACCCGAGACATGGGCCGCCAGGGCGCGGCGCAGATTACCGGGCCTGCCGAGGCTGGTGAGCATCATCGTCCGGCACTCGGGCACGGCGGTGTGCAGCTCGCCGGCGGCCGTCAGGCCGTCCACACCGGGGAGGTCGATGTCGAGAACCGCGACATCCGGGCGGAGCTCCTTCGCGCGCGGCAGGATTTCGGCGCCGCTTGAGAACTCGGCGACGACTTCGATGTCCGGCTCGAATTCCAACAGTGCGACAAGTGCCTTGCGCAGCATGTGCATGTCTTCGGCTATCAGCACTCTGACCACGTCGCCCCTGCCCCTGCCTGCTCAACCCCCGTCGTATACCCGCATACGATTATTCCCAAATCTTCTCGACCGCTCCACCAATTCTCGGCCGAATCCGCCCACCGAACACTCGTGCTGCCGCCAAACCGAGCTTATAAAATGACTTCCTGCCGAATGATCGCCGTTGACTTCCGAAATAGAGAATCGCCACCCACCGCCCGATACGACAGCATCGAACTCGAATTCGGCGAACGCCAGTCGCATTCCACACCCCAGCGCCTTTGTGTATGCCTCCTTCAACGTCCACAGCCGCAGCAACGCCCGCTCGCGCTCCGGTTCCGCGAGGTCGGCCATCGCCGCGCGCTCGGCGGGGGCGCACAGCCGCCGGCCCACATCCGCGTACCGCATCGGCCGCCCGGACGCCTCGACGTCGACCCCGATGCGTTCGCACCGGCTGACGCCCGCGACGAGCAGATCCCCGGTGTGGCTGAGGCTCAGCTCCACCCGGCCGGCCCCGGCGCAGCGCGCGTACGGCCGTCCGCCCGGCTCGTACGCGAGGCACACCGCCTCGGGCGCGGTACCCGACACCGCCGCGACGAGGTGTTTGAGCAGCAGCCGCGAGGCCACGAAGCGCTCGCGGGCCGCCGGGCGGGGCAGGGTGCGCAGGCGGCGCCGGTCGCGTTCGTCGAGCATCCCGCGCAGGCCCTGATCGAGCGCCAGGTCGGGCGCCATGTCCTGAGGGCTGAGCGGCAGCCACTCCCGCCACCGGCCGTGGACGACCGCCCGGCCGTGTGCGGCGTACGCCTGGCGCACCGGTCTCCAGGGCCCGTCGGGCCCGGTCAGCGGGAGGGGCGATGGGGGTGGACCGCCGGGTGTCACACCACGCCTCCGGCGGCGGGCTCGCGCGGCAAGGGGACGAAGTCCTGGTACAGGGGCCGGACTTCACCCCGTAGAAACTGCTCGCGGAGCGTGGCGCGGGGCACCTTGTGGGATCCGGCGCGGCGGACCGTACCGGGGCGGACCAGCAGCACCCCGCCCGTGGCGGCGCCGAACTCCTCGGCCACGCGTTCGCGTACCCGCCCGGCCAGTCCGGCGAGCGCGGCGTGCGAACCGCCCGCCGTACCGACCTCCTGGACCACCACCAGGGGCCCGGTGCCCGGCCCCGCGCAGAACACCCGGGCGGAGCCCAATGGCCTACCGCAGCGCAGCAGTTCGCGCTCCACATCCTGTGGATGCAGGGTCATCCCGTCCACCATGAGGCTGTCGGCGAGGCCGCCTTCATGGGTGCGGCCCGTCATCCGGATCTCGCCGTCCCGCGCGACACCCAGGTCGCCGGTGCGCAGAAACCCGCCCGCGGCCTCGGTGTCGCGCGAGCGGCCCCAGTGGCCGGCGGCCACGGCGGGGCCGCGCACCCAGATCTCCCCGGCCATGCCGTCGGGCTGCGGCCGGCGGGTCGCCGGGTCGACGACGCGCAGGTCAAGACCGGGCACCGGGCCCCGGCCCTCGGCGGTGAGGAACGGCGCGGCCTGCGCCGGCGCGTATCCGGCGACCAGCGTGCCGGGGCGCAGTCCGGCGGCCACGCAGCGGCGGTGGAAGGCCGCCATGGTCGCGGCCGAGACCGGCTCGGCGGCGTTGAGCGCCGTACGGAGGCGGGAGAGGTCGAGCCCGGCCAGCTGCTCGTCGGTGGCCTCGGCGGCGCAGCGGGCGTAGCAGGTGTCGGGCGCGACGGTGTGGGTGATGCCGTGGCGGCTGAGGGCGTGCAGCCAGGCCACGGGGTCGGCGAGGTGCGGGCGTACGGGCAGGGGTACGGCGGTGGCGCCGAGCCACAGCGGGTGCAGCAGCTGGCCGATGAGGCCGGGCGTGTGGTGGCGCGGCAGCCAGCCGCCGATCCGGGAGCGGCGGCCGGTGCCCAGCGCCTGGCGCAGGGCGGGCATGGCGGCGAGGAGGTTGCCGTGGGTGATCAGCGCCCCGCGCGGCGCGGTGGCCGGACCGGCGTCGTACGCGAGGAGGGCGAGGCTGTCGGGCGTGGTGCGCGCGGGTGTGGTGTCGGGTGCGGCGGCGTGGGCGTCAGAAGCGGTGTGCGGGGCGGTGCGGTTGTGCGGGGCGGCGGGGGCGTACGGGGCCGGGTGGGCGTGGGGGCTGAGGCCGTCCACGGCCAGGCAGGTGATGCCGGTCCGGCCGATGAGGGAGAGCCTGCGGGAGGTCTCCGTGGCGTGTGCGGTCTCGGTCAGGACCAGGTCCACGGCCGCGTCCTTGGCGATGGCAGCGGTGCGCTCCGCCTCGGTGCGGGAGGCGGCCGGCGCGGGGACGGGGACCGCGACCGCCCCCGCGTACAGGCAGCCGAGCAGCGCGGCCGCCGCGTGCGGGCCGGGGTCGAGGGCGAGCAGCACCCGGCGGCCGGGCGCGTCTCGGGCGCGCAGCCAGGCGGATACGGCGCGGGCGTGGCCGTCGAGGGCGGCGTAGCTGATCCGCTGTTCGCCACCGCCTTCGGCCGGGTACACCAGCGCCTCGTCGGCGGCGCAGAGCATGGCCCGGTCCATCAGGGCCTCGGCCAGATTCGTATGTCGGTGCATTCTCGTCTCCCCAGCGCCTGACAGGACCCGGCCCCACACCGCCTCGCTGCCTCGGTAAAGGGGGCATCGAGGTGTCGAGGCAGCGAGGCGGCGGCTGAAGGGGAGTGTCGGGGCGGCGGCTCGAAGGCGGCTCGAACTTGGGCAGGTCATAGGACAAGCAGCAAACCTGTGCGCCTCATATCGCGCACCATGACATTTGTCCTGCCGGACTGCGGACTGTCGACACTGTCGCCGTACGGTCACGGTCCGTAGCGTTACTTCCATGACGAGTACAGCGATGACGGCGGCGGACCCGCCCGTGGTGGAGTTCGCCGGTGTGGCGAAGCACTACGGCGGGGTGCGCGCGGTCAAGGGCATCGATCTGACCATCCGGCGCGGCGAGTCGATCGCCCTGCTCGGCCGCAATGGCGCGGGCAAGTCCACCTCGATCGGCATACTGCTCGGGCTGCTGCCGCCGAGCTCGGGCCGGGTGCGGCTCTTCGGCGGCGCGCCGGAGGCGGCGGTCCGCTCGGGGCGGATCGGCGCGATGCTGCAGGAGGGTGCGCTGATCACCCGTGTGACAGTCCGTGAGCTGGTCGCCTTTGTGGCCGGCACCTACCCGAGGCCGCTCCCGATCACCGAGACGCTGGAGCTGGCGGGGCTGACCGAGCTCGCGGAGCGGCGGGCCGACCGGCTCTCCGGCGGGCAGGCGCAGCGGCTGCGGTTCGCCCTCGCCATGGCGGGCGGGCCGGAGCTGGTGGTGCTGGACGAGCCGACGGCGGCGCTGGACGTGGGGGCCAGGCGCGAGTTCTGGGCGGCGATGCACTCCTACGCGGCGCGGGGCAACACGGTCTTGTTCTCCACCCACTATCTGGAGGAGGCCGATGACAACGCCGACCGGATCGTGGTGATCGACAAGGGCCGCAAGGTGGCGGACGGCACGGGCGAGGAGATCAAGCGGACGGTGGGCGGCAATGTCGTCGCCTTCGACCTGGGGGACCGCTCCTCCGAGGGCCTTGAGCTGCTTCCGGGGGTGACGAGCGTCGAGATCCGGCGCGGCCGGGCGTATCTGCGCAGCGCCGAATCGGACGCGACGGTGCTGGCGCTCGCCGAGCGCGGGGATGTGCGGAATCTGGAGGTGCGGGTGTCGCGGCTGGAGGACGCCTTCGTCGCGCTCACCACCGGCAGGGACGAGCGAGAGGAGGCGGTGGTCTGATGCTGACGTCCATCGCGTTGGAGCTGCGCAGGATGACCCGTGACTTGGCCTTTCTGGTCTTCGGGGTGGCCCTGCCCGTGGTGATGTATCTGCTCTTCACCAACGTCGGCGGCGGGGACGGTGACAAGGGCTCCCATGACACCGCGGCGATGATCGGGATGGCGGCGTACGGCGCGCTCGGCGCGGCCCTGGCGAACGGCACGGGTGTGGCGGAGGACCGGGGGCGCGGCTGGCTGCGACAGCTGCGGATCACGCCGCTGACTCCGCTGGAGGTGGTGGGGGCGCGGGCGGTGACCGGCTCGCTGGTGGTGCTGCCGTCGATCGTGGCGGTGATGGGAGCGGGGTTCCTGGTCAACGGGGTGCGGATGCCGGTGCTGCGGGCGCTCGCCCTGGTGGCGGTGTTGTGGCTGGGCACCCTGCCGTTCACGCTGCTGGGCCTTGGCAACGGCTACCGCCTGTCGGCCCAGAGCACGGGCATGGTCAACACGGCGGCCAGTATGGGGCTGTCCATCATCGGCGGGCTGTGGATTCCGCTGAGCGCCTTCCCGGACTGGTTCGGCTCGATCGCCGAGTGGACGCCCACGAATCGCTTCGCGCAGTTGGGGTGGGATGTGTCCGAGGGCGCGCTGCCGGCGGTCGGGGCGGTGGCGGTGCTGGCGGGATGGTTCGCGGTGTTCGGCGCGTATGCGGCGGCCGCGTACCGGAAGAGCACCCACACCAGGTGAGCTGATGTTCCCCCTTGTTTTGCGGCTCGGTTCTCCCCCAGCTACCGCTGGGAGGTGCCCCCTGTCAGGTCGGCCGGGGCTTGCGGTCGACCTTCACGGTCCAGCCGCCGCCCGTGGTGCGCCCGGTGACGCTCACGCGCACGTTGTCCTGGCGCACGGACAGGGTCTCCCCGACACCCAGCGGGGCGTCGGCAAGTTCGGGGTAGACCGACTCGTTCCAGCACGCCCCGCTGCCGGGGTGGCCGTCCAGCACCTCGATGGGGCCGTCGCCCGAGGCGGTGTCATTGCGCACGCGGTAAATCAGCACGCCCTCGGTGCAGGTGGCGGCGTCATTGCCGTAGGCGCCGCGGGCCTCGATGGCCAGCGCGGTGGTGGCGCCGGTGCGCACCACGACGAGGCGGGTGCGGCTGTCGTCGGCCGGGCTGCCGCCCGCCATGGGCGCGTCGATGGGTTCGAGGGTGTGCAGGGTTGCGCCGGGGGCGCGCACACATTGGACCTGGCGCGGGCGCAACCATCCGAGCTTCCATTTGTGCCACCCGAAGGGGTCGGGCGCCAGCCCGAATTGGCTGCCCATCAGGTCCCAGTCGCCGACATAGGTGTCCCAGTCGCCCTCGCCGTCGGAGCTCTTCGGCCGGTGGTAGAGATCGGGGAGGTCGAAGACATGGCCGGTCTCATGGGCCAGCACATTGCGGTCCGGCGGGTGGTTCTCGAATACGGTCACGAGCCGGCGCAGCTCGACGCCGTCGGCGCGCAGCGGCTGCTCGAAGTTGACCACTTTTGTCGCGTCGGCGTCCACGCCTGGGGCGTCGGGGTCGGCGACGAGGTAGACGACGTCATAGCGGCCGAAGTCGATCGAGGGGTCGGCGGCGGCGATGGCGTCACGCAGATACGCGGCCCGCCGCCCGGCGTTCCAGTCGCGCTTTATGTCGTACGAGGTGGACGCCTCGGGCATGGTGATCCATCGCTTCGCGGCGTGCACCCGCAGCCTGAACTGCCCGTATGAGGCGCGCCGGAAGAATGCCGTGGTCGCGGGGATGTGATCGGCGGCCAGCCGTCGCGGAGTCACCTTGGGCGTGGCGTCCGGGAAGGAGAGAAAGACCATGGCCGCGTGGAGCGTGCGGGCGGGGCGGGGGTAGCCGGCGTTCCAGGTGTCCACTCCCTCGGAGTGGTGCGCCCCGGTGCGTTCGAGCGTGCACGGCCCGCCCGCGCCCGCCGCGAAGGCGGGGCCGGACACCACGGTGGTGGCGATCATGGCGCTGAGGGAGGTGAGCACGGCCCCGGTGCGGCGCAGCCGAGGCGGGCGCCCCACACCCTCGGACAGTCGACCCACCCCCGCGGGGAGTGGGCCCACCCCCTCGGGCAGCTGAGGACGCGCCATGTCGACCTCCCAGACCTAGACCGACCACCCCATCCACCCTCAGGCGGATGCGTGCGGTACGCCCTGTTCGGCTGGCCCAGTCGAGTGAACCGGCCCCGATGCGGGTACGTAACAGACGGTCACAGTCGGTCGTGAGGGCAGTGGGTCCGTGCAGAGTCGAACAGATACGACCAAACACATGTACAAGGCAACGATGGTCGCGATCGCATGGTTGGAACGGCCGGAGCATGAGCCTCTATGATCGGCACATTTCCAGCGGGGACTCCCTATTCGGGCAGGCATTCAGGGCCCGCCCGGCACCCGGTGTGAGACATGCACAAGATGTGTACGACAGACCTGTACGAGACGAGCGCCACGCGGGAGCGAGCGGTGAGCGGATCCCCTGACGGCCAGGGCCGCGCGCCCGGCGCGACTCTGCCAACGATCACGGAACGTAACGCGGCGCCCAGCGCCGGGCCGCCCGGCGGCACGCCACCGCCCGGCACCGCGCCGAGTGACTACCGCGCCGCGTTCAACGCGGCGCGGCTCGCCATGGCCGTCATCAACCGCGAGGGCATAGTGCTCGACGCCAACCCCGCGCTCGGCGCGCTGCTGGGCGCCGAACCGGCCCGGCTGATCGCGCGCAACGCCGCGGACCTGGCCGAGCTGCGCGAGGATCCGCGCACCTGGAGCGAGTACCGCGATGTGTTGCACGGCCGCCGCCGGCGGCTGTGCTGCACCCGTCGGCTGCAACGCCCCGATGGCCATGCCCTATGGGCGGAGATCACCGTCGAGCCGGTGCCGGACAGCTGCAGCGCGCTGCTGTCGATGGCCGACGTCAGTGAGCGGCGCGATCTGCAGGGGCGGCTGCGTCATCTGCAGATGCACGACCCGGTGACCCGGCTGCCCAACCGCAATCTCTTCTTCGAGCGGCTGGCCTCCGCGCTGGAGGCCGCCGCATACGACCGGGGCGGCACCGGGCGGATCGGGCTGTGCTATCTCGACCTCGACGGCTTCAAAGCCATCAACGACACGCTCGGCCACCGCGTCGGAGACCGGCTGCTCGGCGCGGTCGCCCAGCGGCTCACCGAATGCGCCGCGCCCGACGGCCATCTGGTGGCGCGGCTCGGCGGCGACGAGTTCGCCCTGCTGGTCCGGGACTCCACCGGTACGGAGCAGCTGTGCGAACTGGCCAAGTCCGTACTGGCGGCGCTGCAGCGGCCGTTCGACGTGGCCGGGCAGCGGCTGTCGGTATCGGCCAGCATCGGCGTGGTGGAGCGGCCCGCCGCCGGGACGCACACCACGTGGCTGATGCAGGCCGCGGACACCACGCTGTACTGGGCCAAGGAGGACGGCAAGGCGCGCTGGACACTCTTCGACCCGGAGCGCAACGCCCACCGGATGACCCGGCAGGCGCTGTCCAGCACGCTGCGTCCGGCGGTCGAGCGGGAGGAGTTCGTGCTCGACTACCAGCCGCTGGTCGGGTTGGTCGACGGCGTGGTGAAGGGCGTGGAAGCGCTGGTGCGCTGGGAGCATCCGCGATTCGGCAGGCTGTCGCCGAATCGGTTCATCTCGCTGGCGGAGGAGAACGGCGCGATCGTCCCCCTGGGGCGCTGGGTGCTGCGGACGGCCTGCCGCCAGGCCCGCGAATGGCAGTTGGCCCACCCTCTCAACCCGCTGATCGTCAGCGTCAATGTGGCGGTCCGCCAGGTCTGGGACTCGGATCTGGTCGCGGAGGTCGGCTCGATCCTCGCCGAGACCGGACTGCCGCCGCATCTGCTGCAGTTGGAGCTGACCGAGTCCGCCGTGATGGGCTCGGCGGGTCGGCCGCTGCAGGCGCTGCTGCAACTCAGCGAGATGGGGGTGGCCATCGCCATCGACGACTTCGGCACCGGCTACTCCAACCTCGCCTATCTGAGCCGGCTCCCCGTCTCCACGCTCAAGCTCGACGGATCGTTCGTCCAGGGGTTCCGGGCGGAGGAACACCCGAACCCGGCAGACGAAACGATCGTCCAGGCGCTCGTCGAGCTCGCGCACCGGCTCGGTCTCACGGTGACCGCCGAATGTGTGGAGAGCGCCGAGCAGGCGGAGCGACTGGCCCGGATCGGCTGCGACACCGGACAGGGCTGGTTCTACTCCCGCCCGGTGCCGCCGGACCGTATCTCCGCCATGATCGGCGGCCATCCGGCGGCCACGAGCGCGCAGTAAGCGGTGAAGTCGCGCGGTGAGGAGTGAAGCAGGGGTGAGCGTCGGTCAGGCTGTGGCCGTCGGCAGATCGTAGGCGTCGGCGATCAGCTCGTACGAGCGCAGCTTGGCCTCGGGGCCATGGACGTTGGCCGTTATCTTGATCTCGTCCACACCGGTCCGCTTGATCAGCCCGTCAAGCCCCTCGCGCACCGCGTCCGGGGTGCCGTACACGACGTTGGTCAGCCAGCTGTCGACGAAGTCCTCCTCGATGACATTGAACTCATGCGCCTCCGCCTCCTCGGGGGTCGGTATCAGACCGGGCCGCCCGGTGCGCAGCCGCACCATCGACAGCGCACCGGTGAGCACCTGGCGGCGCGCCTCCTTCTCGTCCTCCGCCGCGAACGCCGAGACCCCGATCGAGGCGTACGGCCGGTCGAGGACCGCGGACGGCCGGAAGGACTGGCGGTAGAGGTCGAGCGCCGGGATGGTGTTCGCCGCGGAGAAGTGGTGGGCGAAGGAGAACGGCAGGCCGAGCGCCCCGGCGAGCCGGGCGCTGAAGCCGCTGGACCCCAGCAGCCACACCGAGGGCCGGTCGGCGGACTGCACCCCGCCGGGCGCCGTGCCCTGCACCGGCCCGGGGACGGCGTGGATGCGCGCGTAGCGGTGACCGTCCGGGAAGTCGTCGTCGAGGAACCGGAGCAGTTCGGCGAGCTGCTGCGGGAAATCGTCGGCGCCCTCGTTCAGCCGCTCGGTGCGGCGCAGCGCTGCGGCCGTGGCCCCGTCGGTCCCCGGCGCCCGCCCCAGCCCCAGGTCCACCCGACCGGGCGCCAGGGCCTCCAGCGTCCCGAACTGCTCGGCGATGACGAGCGGCGCGTGGTTGGGCAGCATGACCCCGCCGGAACCGAGCCGGATCCGCTCCGTGTGCGCGGCCAGGTGGGCCAGGATCACCGCCGGGGAGGAGCTGGCGACACCGGGCATGGAGTGGTGCTCGGCCACCCAGAACCGGTGGAAGCCCCGCTGCTCGGTGAGCTTGGCGAGCGTCACGGTGCTCCGCAGCGCCTGTGCGGCGGTCAGCCCGCTGCCGACGGTCGCCAGGTCCAGCACCGACAGCGGAATGGGGGCGCTTCCCCGGGGTATGGCATGGACGCCGTGGTCCTGCGCCCCGCCCTGCTCACCCTGCGGGTCGCGCCCGCCCTGTGCGCTTGCTCGTCCTTCCGCGCCTTGCTGCCGGTTCTGCTCGCCCTGCTGGTTCTGCCGCTCGCCCTGCCGGTCCTGCTCGTCGGCCACGGTGGCCCGCCTCCCTGTCGCCCTGTCTGCGCCGCTCAGTGTGCGTCATTCCGCACCGCAGACTGTCAACCGGAGAATGGCTCCGCTTTATTCCCGTGGGTCTCCCGCTCGTCCCACGCGGGGCTCCTGCTCGTCTCACGCCGCGCGGAAGAGCTCCCCGAGCCGGTCGGTCGGCACTTCCCTCCCGAGCAGCCGCAGCCCCTCCCAGACCGTGACCTGGTTCGCCGTGAGCACCGGCTTGCCGACGGCCTCCTCCAGGTCGGGTATCCAGGCGGCGGTGTGCAGGGCGGTATCCGGAAGGAGCACCGCCTGGGCGTCGGGATGGTCGCCGGCCCGGGCCAGCCGCAGCACCTCTTCCCGGCCCCAGGTGCCGACCTCGGCGGCGGTGATGATCCCGCTGCCGCGCATCGCGACGACCTCCGCGCCCGCCGCCTTGAGAAAGGCCCTGAAGTGATCCGCGACATCCTCCGGATAGGTCGCGGCGATGGCCACCCGCTCGGCCCCGAGCGCCCGCACGGCGCGCGCGAAGGCGAAGGATGTGCTGGAGGCGGGCAGCCCCGCCCTCTCCGACAGCTCGCGCACCTGCTCATGCGCGCCGTCCCAGCCGAAGACGAAGCTGGCGCTGGTACAGGCCCAGACCACGGCCTGGGCGCCGCGCGCCTTCAGCTCCCCCACCCCGGCGGCGAGCCGGGCGGCCGAGCCCATCTCCAGCAGGGCGTCCACACGATGGGCGTCCTCGCCGATGTCGGTATGGACGAGGGGCAGCCGGACACCGGCATCGAGGATGGCTTCGAGCCGCGGATAGTCGTCCTCGGCGGAATACCCCGGGTAGAGGAAGCCCACGGTGTCGCCCACCGACTCGCCCTCAGCCCTGCCCGTCGCCGCTTCCACCATGGCTGCCTCCCTCTCACGCGACCCCCACCGGCGCCGCCCCGTTTTGCCCGACACTTCTCATACACCGCGGCCGCCCATCGCGTTCCCTCACACCGTCGGCGAATTACCTCCCGACTCGTCCCGGTACGGGGCGTCCCCCATCCCGGAGCCGAACGCCGAGTCCAGCCCGTCAACCGGCTCCCCGTCCGGCGCCGACGGCGGCCCGGCCAGCGCCGCCTCGGGCTCAGGCAGGGGCAGGGACGGGGCGGGATCGGTCAGCGGCACGGAGGGAATCACCACCGGCTCCACCGGCCCGACCAGGTGGTCCATCGCCCCCGCGACGGGTTCCACCGGATCGACGACCGGACCGCCCGGACCCGCCAGCCCCGACGTACTCACCAGCCCCGCCGTATCCACCGCACCGGCCGAGTCGGCCAGCCCAGCCGGGCCCGACATCCCCGCCGGGCCGCGCCGCGCCGCCGGGTCCAGCAGGGCCTGGTACGGCCCGACCGCCCGTTCGCCGATCGCCCGCAGCGCCGCCCACATCGTCACCTGGTTCGCCGAGAGGACGGGCATCCGCAGCTCGGCCTCCAGCTGCGGGATCACGTCGTACGTGGGGAGGTTGGTGCAGCTGATGAAGAGCGCGTCGGCCGCGCCGACCACCGCCTGCCGCGCCATGTCGACCACATCGCGGTAGGGCACCCTCCAGATGTGCCTGGTCAGCCCCAGGTACGCCCGCCCGGTCACGGTGATCCCGGCCTCGCCCAGGTACTCCTCCAGGGAGTCGGTCACCGACTTCGTATAGGGCGTCACCACGGCGATGCGCCGGGCGCCGATCTCCCGCAGCGCGTCGAGCAGCGCCCCCGACGTGGTGAGCGACGGCAACTCGCCCGCCTGCGTCATCGCCGCGCACATGGCGCGCTCACCGGCGACGCCGCCGACGAAGCTGCCCGAAGTGCAGGCGTACGCCACCACCTCGGGCGCGATCGCGCACAGGGCGCGCACCGCATCGTGCAGAGTTTCATGCTCGCTGACGAGCCGCGCCAGATCGAGGCTCACCTCGACCGGAACGAACGGAGTGCGCGTCAGATGCAAGGAGACCTCATCGGGCACCCAGCGCCACAGCTCACGATCGAGCGCGAAATCGAATGGTGCTACGACGCCCACGCCGCGCTGCGGCTGTGGGCCACCCAGAAAAGAGACGTCCATGAGCGAGCCCCAATACACAACGGAGGGCTGGACCATTGGCCAGAGGGAAAGAGCCGGCCTAATGCCGGGACGTCGGGACAGATGCCGGAGCGATGCCGTTATTGACGACGGTAGTTTCCGCTGCCTAGCGTGGTCAATCCTCGCTCTGAGGCGACTTCCCGACACCCCCGACAGCCAAGCGCACCTACGTTTCGAAACGGTTTCTCGCCCATGACCGAAAGCACTGTGGTCGTCTTCGGCGACGACCCTCCCGTCCGTCTCGACCGGCTGGCCGGCCGCGCCAAGATCCTTGTGTGCGACGAGTCCTCGCTGCCCGAACTGCTCCCCGTCGCCGACGCCCTGCTCGTCTGGGACTTCACCTCCGACGCGGTACGCGCCGCCTGGCCCGGCAGCGGGCCCAGGCCGCGCTGGGTCCACACCGCGAGCGCGGGCGTGGACCAGCTGATGTGTCCTGAACTGATCGAATCCAACACGGTGTTGACGAACGCCCGGGGCGTCTTCGAACAGCCGATCGCCGAATATGTCGCGGGGATCGTGATCGCCATGGCCAAGGACTTCTACGGAAGTTGGGAGCTCCAGCGGCAGCGCCGCTGGCGCCACCGCGAGACGATGCGGCTCGCCGGGACCCGTGCGGTCGTCATCGGCGCCGGCCCGATCGGCCGGGCCATCGGCCATACGCTGGCCGCGCTCGGCATCGTGGTCGATCTGGTGGGGCGTACGGCGCGTGCGGGCGTACGCGGCGCCGACGAGCTGAACGGGCTGCTGTCGGAGGCCGACTGGGTGGTCTGCGCGGCACCGCTGACCGACGGCACACGCGGCATGTTCGGGCGGGACGCCTTCGCCCGGATGAAGTCGAGCGCCGTGTTCATCAATGTGGGGCGCGGTCCGCTGGTTGTCCAGGACGACCTGGTGGCGGCGCTGGTCGCGCGGCATATCGCGGGCGCGGTGCTGGACGTGTTCGAGCATGAGCCGCTGGCCGCCGACGACCCCCTGTGGGACGTTCCGGGGCTGTTCGTCTCGCCCCATATGAGCGGCGACACGGTCGGCTGGCGGGACCAGCTCTCCGAACAGTTCCAGGACAACTACGACCGCTGGGCCGCGGGAGAACCGCTGCTCAACGTGGTCGACAAGCGCCTGGGATACGTACCGGTCGACTAAAAGGAGAGGGTGGATGACCGATATCCACGATCTGACAGCCATTCAACTCCTCGAGCGGTACGCCTCATGCGACCTCTCCCCCGTCGAGGCCACCCGCGCCGCACTGGAACGGATCGAACAGATCCAGCCAGAGGTCAACGCGTTCAGCCGGGTAGACGCGGAGGCCGCGCTGCGTCAGGCCGAGGAGTCGGCCGAGCGGTGGCGGCGCGGCGAACCCGCCGGTCTGGTGGACGGGGTGCCGGTGTCCGTGAAGGACATCCTGCTGCAGCGCGGCGGCCCCACGCTGCGCGGCTCGCTGACCGTCGCGGCCGACGGCCAGGCTTGGGACGAGGACGCGCCCTCGGTGGCCCGGCTGCGCGAGCACGGCGCGGTGTTCCTGGGCAAGACGACGACCCCGGAGTTCGGCTGGAAGGGCGTCACGGACAGCCCGGTGTACGGGGTGACCGGCAACCCGTACGACCCGCGGCGCACCGCGGGCGGCTCCAGCGGGGGCAGCGCCGCCGCGGTGGCGCTGGGCGCGGGGCCGCTGAGCCTGGGGACAGACGGCGGCGGTTCGGTGCGTATCCCGGCGTCCTTCTGCGGCATCTTCGCGTTGAAACCCACCTATGGGAGGGTTCCGCTGTATCCGGCGAGCGCGTTCGGAACGCTCGCTCATGTCGGCCCGATGACCCGCGACGCGGCCGACGCGGCTCTCCTGATGGATGTGATCTCCGGCGCGGACTGGCGCGACTGGTCCCAGCTCGCGCCCCCGGAAGGCAGCTTCCAAGAGGCGATCACGGCGGGCGGGGGCGGTGTGGACGGGCTGCGCGTCGCCTACAGCCCCACGCTCGGCGGATCCGCTGCGGTCGACCCGGAGGTGGCGGCGGCGGTACGGCGGGCGGTGGACCTGCTGGCGGACCTCGGCGCGTCCGTGGAGGAGATCGATCCGGGGATCGAGGACCCGGTCGAGGCGTTCCACACGCTGTGGTTCAGCGGGGCGGCGCGAGTGGTGCAGCCGCTCGGGCAGGACAAGTGGGAGCTGCTGGACCCGGGGTTGCGCCAGATCTGCGCCCAGGGCGCCGCGTACAGCGCGCTGGACTATCTGGCCGCCGTGGATGTGCGCATGGCGCTCGGAAAGGCCATGGGCCGGTTCCACTCCGCGTACGACCTGCTGGTCACCCCGACGCTGCCGATCACCGCCTTCGAGGCGGGGGTCGAGGTGCCGAAGGGGTCCGATCACACGCGGTGGACGGGCTGGACGCCCTTCACCTACCCCTTCAACATGACCCAGCAGCCCGCGGCGAGCCTGCCCTGCGGGCTGTCCACCGACGGGCTGCCGATCGGGGTGCAGCTGGTGGCCGCCCGCCACGCGGACGCGGTGGTGCTGCGGGCGGCGCACGCGCTGTACGGGGCGGGTCTCGCGGATGGCGTCAGGCCGCCGGCAACGGCCGGCTGACGACGGACGGCTCAGGACGCCCCGCCGGCCGGCTGACGACCGACCGGCGAGGCCGCCATCCGCCCAACGACGGCGCCCCCGCCCCTCCCGTCCCACCCGGGCCGCACAGCCCGGATGGGACGAGACGGGCCAGACGGGCCGCCTACGCCCGCCGGAAACTCAGCGTCTCCCCCAGCGCCCCGGCCCGCCACAGGTCCTGGCAGGCGTCGGCCATCCGGTCGAGGCCGTCGACGACCGCGCCCCAGACGATGCCCGGCACCCACCCCGCGTCGCCGTTGATCAGCAGGTTGTTGCGCTCGTAGAAGAGCGCGAGGTCGACGACCCGCTGCTGCCCCTGGTGCTTGGCCTGCTGCTCATAGCCGTAGGAGGCGGTGCCCAGCTGGGTGTCGGTGAAGCTGAAGTAGCACAGGTCGCCGGGGATGGGGGTGATGGTCGGGTTCTCCAGGGGCGGCTCCTCGGGGGCGAAGGGAGGCAGCAGCGCGTAGATCTCGTTGCGCGCGTACTTGGCGTGGTAGACGTCGCCGCCCAGAGGCAGCGCGTTCCACACCGCCTCGCAGGTGATGGGCGCGCGGTCGTCGAGGAGTTTCGCCGTACAGCTCACGCCCCGCTTAGCGAGCGAAACCTCGATAAACCGGTCAGCCATGACATTCCTCCCACTCGTTTCCGGACCAGTTGCCGGGAGCCCCTACCCAGACCGGCCAAGCGTCAAGGGCCGAAAAGGATCTGCATATATTCCGCGCGGTCGGGTAGCCGCGCGCCCATGGCTCCACCACGAGGGATACACAAGGACATGAGCGGAAGACGGCTGAACCGCCGCGCGCTTCTGGCGGGCGGGGCGGCCATGGGTCTGCTGGGCGCCACGGCCTGTAGCCGGGTGTCCAGCGCCGATTCCAAGGACGGGGGAAACCTGCTGAGTCGCCTGCGGTCGCAGGGGGCGGTACGCCTGGGTATCGCGGGTGAGATCCCGTTCGGCTACATCGACGAGAACGGCGACTTCACCGGCGAGGCGCCGGAGATCGCGAAGGTGATCTTCAAACGGCTGGGGGTGGCACATGTCCAGCCGGTTCCGACCGAGTTCGCGTCGCTGATACCGGGGCTGCGTTCGCAGCAATTCGACGTGGTCTCCGCCGGTATGTACATCAATCCGGACCGTTGCCAGCAGGTGATCTTCTCGGACCCCGACTACCGCGTCCGTGACTCGTTCATCGTGCGCAAGGGCAACCCCAAGAACTTGCACAAGTACGAGGATTTCGTCAAGTCGGGGGCGAAGCTCGCCAGCGGCTCCGCGTACGCCCAGATCGGCTACGCGGTCAACGCCGGGGTGAAGGAGAGCGACATCATGGTGCTCCCCGACCAACTGGCCGGGCTGCTCGCGGTCGAACAGGGCCGCGCGGACGCCTTCGCGGGTACGGCGGTGACGGTGCGCAATGTGATCCGGCAGAGCGGGGGCCGCCGGGTCGAGGCGACCGAGCCGTTCCAGGCGCTGCTCGACGGCAAACCGGACATCGGCGCGGGCGGTTTCGCCTTCCGCCCGGAGGAGACCAAGCTCCGGGACGCCTTCAACGTCGAGCTGCACAAGATGAAGAAGAGCGGCGAACTCCTGCGCATCGTCCGGCCGTTCGGCTTCACCAAGGCCGAGATGACGGATCTGACCGCCAAGGAGTTGTGCCGATGACGTCCGGACTGTGGGAGAAATGGCTCCTTCCGGGGATCTGGATCACCATCCAGCTCACCCTCTACAGCGCGCTCTTCGCCACCGTCGTCGCCTTCGGCGTCGGTATCGCCCGTACCTCCAGGCTGTGGATCGTCCGCTTCCTCACGGGCTTCTACGTCGAGGTCTTCCGCGGCACCTCGGCCCTGGTGCTGATGTTCTGGCTGTTCTTCGTGATGCCGCTGGGGTTCCAGTTCCAGCTGCTGCCGCTGTGGGCGGCGGTGCTCGCCCTGGGCCTGACGTACGGCGCGTACGGCTCCGAGATCGTGCGCGGCGCGATCGCCGCCGTGGCCCCGGCGCAGCGCGAGGCGGCGATAGCGCTCAGCTTCACGCCCGCGCAGCGGATGCGGCGGGTGATCCTGCCGCAGGCGATCCCCGAGATGATCCCGCCGTTCAACAACCTTCTGATCGAGCTGCTGAAGGCCACGGCGCTGGTCTCCGCGGTGAGCGTCGCGGACATCACCTTCGCCGCCCAGCTCTCGCGGCTGGCGACCGGTGACAGCCTGGAGATCTACTCGATCATCCTCGTTCTCTACTTCGTGCTGGCCTTCGTCCTCACTCGCCTGATGCGGCTGCTGGAGCGGCGCGCCAAGGCGGGCATCGGGCAGGCGCCGGAACGGCGCAGGAGGGGCCCGCTGGTGACCCGGAAGCTGTCCGCCGCACAGGAGGGCGAGCAGTCCGCCAACCTGACCACGGTGGGAGGTGCCCAGTGAACTGGGACTGGGACGTCGCCAAGGACTTCCTCCCCGACCTGGGCGACGGGCTGCTGATCACCCTCGAGGCGACCGCCCTGGGCTCGGTGCTCTCGTTCGCGCTCGGCCTGGTGTGGGCGCTGGCCTTCCGCTCGCCGACGCGCTTCGTACGCTGGCCGGTGGCCGCGGTGGTGGAGTTCATCCGCAACACCCCGCTGCTGGTCCAGTTGTTCTTCTTCTACTACGTGCTGCCGACCTGGGACATCAAGTTCTCCGCGCTGACCACCGGGGTGATCGCGCTCGGCCTGCACTACTCGACGTACACCGCCGAGGTGTACCGGGCCGGTATCGACGGGGTGCCCAAGGGCCAGTGGGAGGCGTGCACCGCGCTCAGCCTCTCGCGCGGCCGCACCTGGATCTCGGTGATCCTGCCGCAGGCGATCCGCCGTGTGGTGCCGGCCCTCGGCAACTACGTGATCGCGATGCTCAAGGACTCGCCGATGCTCGCCCTCATCGGGGTCGTCGACATGCTCCAGAAGGCACGGGCGCACGGCGCCACGTCCTTCGAGTACATCGAGCCCTACACGATGGTCGGCATCGCCTTCATCCTCATCGCCTATCCGGCATCCCTTCTCATGCGAGCCCTGGAGCGTCGCCTTGGCCACTGAAACCGAGCACAAGAACCCTGCCGTGGACGGCAGTGAACTGATCCGATTCGACCGGGTGACCAAGCGCTTCGGCGACAACACGGTCCTCGACGACCTCGACTTCTCGGTGTCCTCCGGGAAGCACGTGACCCTCATAGGCCCGTCCGGGTCCGGCAAGACCACGATCCTGCGGCTGCTGATGACGCTGATCAAACCGGACCAGGGCAAGATCCAGGTCGACGGCGAATGTCTCACCCATGAGAACCGCGGCGGGAAGCTGGTCGAGGCGAGCGAGAAGCACACCCGCGAGGTGCGCAAGAAGATCGGGATGGTCTTCCAGCAGTTCAACCTCTTCCCGAACATGCGGGTGCTGCGGAACATCACCGAGGCCCCGGTCCATGTGCTCGGCCTGAGCAAGGACGAGGCCGAGGAGCGGGCCCGCGAGCTGCTGGACCTGGTCGGGCTCGGCGACAAGTGCGACGCCTACCCGACACAGCTGTCGGGCGGGCAGCAGCAGCGAGTGGCGATCGCGCGGGCGCTGGCGATGCGGCCGCAGGTGATGCTGCTCGACGAGGTGACCTCGGCGCTCGACCCGGAGCTGGTGGCCGGGGTGCTGGACGTGCTGCGTGATATCGCTCACACGACGGACATCACGATGCTGTGCGTCACGCACGAGATGAACTTCGCCCGGGACATCTCCGACGAGGTGTTGATGTTCGACTCGGGCCGGGTGATCGAGGCCGGGCCGCCGGAGAAGATCTTCACCGAGCCGGAGCACGAGCGCACTCGGGAATTCCTGAGCGCCGTGCTCTAGCGGGCGCGATGGCGGTGGACCGGCGGCAGCCCCGCCGGTCCGCCTCCCACAGAGCATGCCTATGGCATATGCCAGGGTGGCGCGCCGCTGTTGAGCGGGCCCGTCGCACACCATCAATATGCTCAACACCCGCGCCGAATCGCCCGCTTGGCGGCTATCGTGGTACGAAGCCGCGCCGCGTAAAGCTGCCGCTGGGTGATCCCGTGGCCATGACCTGCGGCGACGGCGCCGACGCAAGCGGTCACAACCTGCTAGGGGGGAAACCGTGGCGCTCAAGCCCGAGTCGACCGCGCCGTTCCACTCGGTACGGCACGCCCTCCGGGTCCTCGAAGTCGTCTCCCACCACACGGGCGGCGTGACCGACGCCGGCATCGCCCGCGAAACCGGCCTCCCACCCGCGCACCTCGCCCAGCTGCTGCGGATGCTGCGCCGCGAGGGCTATGTGGAGCAGGTCGCCGACGGGGCCTATGTCGCCGGCACCTCCCTGTCCCTCCTGGGCTCCGTCGGCCCCGACCGCCAGACCGCGGTCGAGCACAAGCTCCAGAAGTCGCTCGCCGCCCTGCGCGACTCGGTCGGCGCGGCGATCTACCTCAGCCGCTATATCGACGGCGAGGTCCGGATCACCCAGTACGCCGACAGCCCGCACACCCCCAAGGTGAACGAGTGGGTCGACTTCCGCTCCGCGGCCCACGCCCTTGCCGTCGGCAAGTGCCTGCTCACCCAGCTCGACCATGACGGCCGCCGCGACCATTTCTCCCGCCACAAGACCGTGCGGTTCACCTCCCGCACCACGACCAACGAAAAGGTCCTCTTCCGCAAACTGGAGAGCCAACCCGCCACGGTCCCCGTCCTCGACCTGCAGGAATACGCCGTCGGCACCGTCTGCGCCGCCGTCCCCATAACCGCCGGCCGCGCCGCCGGCTGCCTGGCCCTCTCCCTCCCCCTGGAGCACGCCCACCGCCTGCGCCAGGCCGCGTACACCCTGAACCGGGAGGCGGCGCCGGTGCTGCTGTCCCTCACGATCTGAGGGCGGACGGTGGTCAGGAGCACCCCTCCAGGGCGGGTAGTATTTACCACGTCAGCAGGCGCCGCTAGCTCAGTTGGTTAGAGCAGCTGACTCTTAATCAGCGGGTCCGGGGTTCGAGTCCCTGGCGGCGCACCTTGGCTTTTAGAGCCACTGACCTGGGGTTTCTCGGTTCTCCGAGAAACCCCAGTCGTGTTTTTGGGGCCATCGGCGCCATGACCTACGTTGCGCGTCACTGCCTGAGATCGAACAATCACTCGCAGGAGTGATCCTCGGCGGAACGTGCCCCAGTCGTGCATGCATCCGGAAAGGCTGGCCTCCTCCAGGAAAGGGAGGCACCATGACGGTTATGACCGAGAGCACGTCTTACACGCTGCTGGAGGCCTTCGAGAAGCTCGCCTCTACCGCGCCCGAAACCGTCAGGTTGGAGTTCATCAACGGACGGATCGAGGAGAAGCGCGTGCCGGACGGGGATCACGACGAAATCATCAGGTGGCTGCAGAAGCGCTGCATGCAGCACCGGACCGACGCCTGGCTCTATGGCGAGCGCGGCCTGAAGGTCGAGGCATACCGCAAGGGGCGTGCCCGCCCGGACGGCGTGCTGGCACCTGAAGGGCACTTCGCGGGAGACGGTGAATGGTCCGACCCTGACGGGGTGCTGATGACCGTCGAGGTCACGTCGTACGACCGGGACACCGACCGCCGGGACCGCATCGAGAAGCACACCGCGTACGCGACTGCGGGCATCCCTGTCTACCTCCTCGTGGACCGTGACGCTGGCGCGGTCATCGTCCACACCAACCCCGACCCGAAGAGCGGCTGCTACCTCGACATCCATCGGGCACCCTTCGGGGAGCAGGTCGTGATCACCGAGCCGGTCGGCATCACGCTCGACACGGACGTCCTGAAGGCCTACGTCCGCTGACACGCTCCTGCATGCAGGAGACGGCCCGACCGGTCGGCTGTCCGACCGGCCGGGACCTTGGCTCAGCCCGCCTTCTTCACGAACTCCGTGGTGTAGGTCTTGTTCAGGTCGACCTTGGCGTTCTTCAGGTTCGGGTTGAAGGACTTCAGGACGCGCTCGACCGTCGCCGGGCCGTCCGCCGGCATGACGCCGTCCTTGGTGAACATCGGCAGGGTGGACTTGATCGCCTGGGCGTAGAGCTCCTTGCCGCCCTGGGCATAGTCGGCCGGCATCTTGGCGGCGATTTCCTCGGGGGTGTGGGTGGACATCCACTTGAGGGTCTTCACGAAGGCGTTGGCCAGCTTCTGGACGGTGTCCTTGTGGCTGTTCACCCAGGACGTGTTCATGTAGAGGCTGGAGGAGGGGTACGGACCGCCGAGGGCGGCCTTGGAGCCTTCGGGGGTGCGCATGTCGAGGAGGATCTTGCCGAGCTTCTGGTCCATGATCTGGGCGACGGTGGGGTCGGTGGTCATGCCGCCCTGGATCGCGCCCTGCTTCAGGGCCGCGATGAAGGTCTGGCCGGCGCCGACCGCGACCGGGGTGAATTCGCTGGTCTTCACGCCGCTGTTCACGGCCAGGTACTTGGTGAGGAAGTCGGTGGAGGAGCCGAGGCCGGTGACACCGAGCTTCTTGCCCTTGAAGTCCTTGGGCGAGGTGATCTCCCCCGCCGCCTTGTTGGAGACGATCTCCACCTCGCCGGGTGCGTGGGAGAACTGCACGACGGACTCCACCTCCTTGCCCTTGACCTGGAGGTCCAGCGTGTGGTCGTAGAAGCCGACCGCGCCCTGCACCTCGCCCGCCACCAGGGAGGTTTCGGCCTGGACACCGGCCGGTTCGCTGAGGAGCTGGACGTCGAGGCCCTCGTCCTTGAAGTAGCCGAGTTGCTGGGTGAGCATCGCGGGCAGGTAGATGACCTTGTCCAGGCCACCCACCATGATCTTGACCTTGCCGTCCTTGCCGTCCCCGCCCGAGTCGCTGCCGCATGCGGTGAGGGTGGTCAGGGAGAGCGCCGCGGCGACCGCCACCGCGGAGATCTTGGCGTAGCTGCGCATGTCACACGTCCTTGGGAGAAAGAGGGATTCAGAAGGGGGAAGGAGAAGGGCGCGTCAGTGGTCCGCGCCCGGCTGGGCCGGCTTCCAGCGGAACAGCCGCCGCTCCAGGAAGGTCAGCAAGCCCTCGGCCAGCAGGGCCACGACGGCGAGGATCACCATCGCCGCGTACACCCCGGCCGCGTTGAACGTGGACTGCGAGGTCGCGACCAGCAGCCCGATCCCCTTGGTGGCGCCGATGTACTCGCCGACGATCGCGCCGATCAGCGCGAAGCCGAAGCTGACATGCAGGCTGGTGAAGATCCACGAGGTGGCGGAGGGGATCACGACCTGCAGGGTGACCTGGCGGTTGCTCGCGCCGAGGATGCGGGAGTTGGCCACCAGGTTGCGGTCGACCTCCCGTGCGCCCTGGAACGCGTTGAAGAAGACGGGGAAGAAGACCAGCACGACCGCCGAGGCGACCTTCGAGGCCGGTCCGAGGCCGAACCAGATGAGGAAGATCGGGGCGAGGACGATCCGGGGCAGTGCGTTGAGCACCTTGATGTAGGGGCCGAGTACGTCGGCGAGGAAGCGGGCCCGGCCGAGGCCGATGCCCAGGACCACGCCGGCGGCCACGCCGATGGCCCACCCGATCAGCGCTTCCTGGAGGGTCGTCCAGACCTGTTCCCAGAGCGGGCCCTGGGCGGTGCCGTTCTGGATCCAGTCCTTCAGCTGGTCCCAGACCTTCGAGGGCATCGAGAAGTTGAACGGGTCGATGACCGAGGTACGGGCGAACCACTCCCACAGCCCCAGCACCGCGACCAGCACCAGCGCGCGGGTGCTCTGGACGAGGATCGCGCGTTTGCGGGCGGCCCTCGCTCTCGCTGTCGTACGGCTCGTGCCCTCGTTGCCCGCGGTGTGTTTGCGTACGGCGGTCGTCGTCTCAGGCATTCGAGGCTCCTCTCTCGCGGGTGATCCGTACCTCTTCGCCAAGTGAGGCCCAGATCTCGCGGTAGATCTCGATGAACCGGGGCTCAAGCCGCACCGACTCGACCTTGCGGGGCCGTGGCAGATCGATCTCGAACACTTCCTTGACGGTGGCCGGGCCGGCCGTCATGACCACGACCTTGTCGGCGAGGGCGATGGACTCCTCGAGGTCGTGGGTGACGAAGACGACGGAGGCGCCGGTCCCTGACCACAGCTCGAGCAGTTCGTCGGACATCAGCGCCCGGGTCTGGACGTCGAGGGCCGAGAACGGCTCGTCCATGAGCAGGATCTCGGGGTCATTGACGAAGGTGGCCGCGAGCGCGACGCGCTTGCGCTGGCCGCCGGACAGCTGGTGCGGATAGCGGTCCTCAAAGGACGCGAGCCCGACCCGGGCCAGCCATTCGCGCGCTCGTTCCTTCGCCTCCGCCTTCGGTACGCCGCGGAAGCGGGGTCCGGCCATCACGTTGGACAGCACGCTGCGCCAAGGGAAGACGGCGTCCTGCTGGAAGACGAAGCCGACCTTGGATCCGATGCCGCTGACCGGTTCGCCGGTCACCAGCACATCGCCTTCCGTGGGCTCCTCCAACCCGCTGACCAGCGTCAGCGTCGTGGACTTACCGCATCCGGTGGGGCCGACCACGGCGACGAACTCGCCCCGCCCGACGATCAGGTCCAGATCCCTGACGGCGGTGTGGAGGCCACCGGACGGAGTCCGGAACACCTTGCTAGCGCCCCGCAACTCGATGGCAGGGCTCGTTTGTCTGCTCATGGCCGAGGAGGCTAGGAGTGGCGCGGGCCACACCGGCAGCCTTATGGGCACAACGCGCTCTTGTGCGCACAAGCCCCGTTCTGCTCGTTTAGCTCGCGCTACGGCAACGAATCCGCTACGGACCCTGTGCAACCAGCGCAGAGCGCCCTTACCGTGCGATTGCAGCGACGTAAACGGAATAGCTCCTACCGCATACGCGGAGGGCCTGGAGACGGGGGTGACCGAGATGCGGATCCGCTGGCCCAGACGCGTCTCCGGCCAGGTGCTGGCCGTACAGCTGACCCTCACCGCCGGGGTGATGGTGCTCGCCACCGGGCTCTTTCTCGCCCCGCTCAGCTCCGAGATCGACGACCAGGCGATGCACAAGGCGCTCTCCATCGCCCAGGCCACCGCCGCCGACCCCGGCCTCGCCCACGATCTGCTGACCACCGAGCCCAGCGTGCGCGGGCCGGTGCAGCAGATGGCCGAGCGGATCCGCCGGGCGACCGGGGCGCTGTACGTCGTGGTGCTGGACCGGCGCGGGGTGCGCTGGTCGCACACCAACACCGGGCGTATCGGCGAACATGTCTCGACCGATCCGGAGGCGGCGCTCTCCGGGCAGGAGGTCATGCAGATCGACGTCGGCACCCTGGGCCGCTCGGCCCGCGCCAAGGTGCCGCTGCGCACCGCCGACGGGAAGATCGTCGGCGCGGTCTCGGTCGGCATCGGCTACGGCAGCGTCCGCGACCAGCTGCTCGCCACGCTGCCCCGGCTGCTGCTGTACGCGGGCATGGCGCTCGCCGTCGGCGTGCTGGCCGCGATCGGTGTCTCGCGCAGTCTGCACCGC
Organism: Streptomyces sp. NPDC059679; assembly: GCF_042734105.1. Lineage (NCBI taxonomy): Bacteria > Bacillati > Actinomycetota > Actinomycetes > Kitasatosporales > Streptomycetaceae > Streptomyces > Streptomyces sp. NPDC059679. The sequence continues at coordinate 486,944 of NZ_JBHWES010000002.1, forward strand.
CGTACGCACGGGGTCGCGTTCGCCGATATCTCGGCGCTGCTCGATGAGCGCGAGGCGATGCTGCACGGCATCCGCGAGGGCGTCGTCGCCTTCGACCGGGAGGGCCGGATCCGGCTGATCAACGACGAGGCGCGGCGGCTGCTCGGCGTCGGCGCGGACGCCACCGGCCACACGCTGGAGGAGGCGCTGCCCCCGGGCCGCACCACGGAGGTGCTGGCGGGGCGGGCGGACGGGGCCGATCTGCTGACCGTCAGCGGTGGCCGGGTCCTGGTGGCCAACCGCATGCCGACCGAGGACGGCGGTGCGGTGGCCACGCTGCGCGACCGTACCGAACTGGAACTGCTGGGCCGGGAGCTGGACTCCACCCGCGGGCTGCTGGACGCGCTGCGCGCCCAGGGCCATGAACACGCCAACCGACTGCACACCCTGCTCGGTCTGCTCGAACTGGGGCTCCACCAGCGGGCGGCGGAATTCATCGCCGGCCTCACCGACACCCACCGGGCCTCCGCCGAGCAGATCTCCGAGCGGGTGCGCGATCCGCTGCTCTCGGCGCTGCTCGTCGGGAAGGCCGCCATCGTGGCGGAGCGCGGGGTGTCCCTGCGCGTCTCGCCCCAGTCGCTGCTGTCCGAGCGGGTGGTCGACCCGCGCGACCTGGTGACCGTGCTCGGCAATCTGATCGACAACGCGCTGGACGCCGTGGCCTCGCAGCCCCGCCCCGACCCGTTCATCGAGGTCGAGCTGCGCGCCGAGGGCACCACCGCCGTACTGCGGGTCAGCGACAACGGCCCGGGGGTGCCGCCCGAGATGCGCGAACAGATCTTCACCGAGGGCTGGTCCACCAAACAGGACACCCCTGTGCCGACCCCGCGCGGGCGGGGCATCGGACTGGCCCTGGTGCGGCGGCTCGCCGAACGGTACGGCGGGATGGCCCGGGTCACCGCCCGGGCGGGCGGGGGCGCGGTGTTCACCGTCATCCTCCCCGAAGCGCTCGACCTGGACGGAGCCCCGGCTCCGGACGCGGCCCCGGGCCCGGATCCGGACCCCGCCTCTGTCCCGTCCGGCCGCGCGGACGGCATCCACGAAGAGCACATCCGTGCAGCCAACGTCCCCATCCAGCAGCTCACCGCAGCGGGAGAGTCACGATGATCGACGTCCTCGTCGTGGACGACGACTTCCACGTCGCCGAGATCAACTCCGCGTATGTGGCCCAGGTGCCCGGCTTCCGGGTCGCCGCCCGCGCCCATACGGCCGCGCAGGCCCTGGCCACGTTGGAGCGCATCCACGTCGACCTCGTCCTGCTCGACCACTACCTCCCCGACGAAACCGGGCTGACCCTCGTACGCCGGATGCGGCAGCTCGGCCACCACGCGGATGTGATCATGGTGACGGCGGCCTGCGATGTCGCCACCGTCCAGGCCGCCATGCGGTACGGCGCGCTGCAGTACCTGGTCAAGCCGTTCAACTTCGCGGGGCTGCGGGCCAAACTCGACGGCTATATGACGCTGCGTCACACGCTGGAGGGAGTTGGCGGGCGCGGTGAGACGGGCCAGGAGCGGGTGGACCGTATCTTCGGCGCGTTCCGGACCGCCGACGCGACCGCCCGCTCGGCGCTCCCCAAGGGCCACTCCGCGCCGACCGTCGACCTCATCCGCCGCGCCCTGGACCAGGCCGACCACCCGCTGTCCGCGCATGAGGTCGCCGAGCGCACCGGCATCAGCCGCTCCACCGCCCAGCGCTATCTCAAGTATCTGGAACACGCGGGCCGGATCAGTCTCACCCTCAAATACGGCGACACCGGCCGCCCCGAGCACCGCTACTCCTGGGTGGCGGTGAGCTGAGTGCCTGGCCGTGTACTGCTCGGCGTGATCACCACCGCCGCCCAGAGGCCACCCAGACGGTGCTGACCCGCTCGAACCGGCGGTTGCCGGGTGAGAAGACGATCACCTGTCGGAAGGGCGGCGCCAAGAGTGCCGAAGTCCGGAGGCTGACGGGCCAGCCCCGCCTGACGTCATCGTGCTGCATTCTATAAGTTGTTGCAACTGGTTCGCAATAACGGCTTAAGGTGGTCCTGACGATCACCCAACCGTTGAAAGGGGCCGTGGCTTATGGGCACGTACTCGCTTCCCGACCTGCCATACGACTACTCCGCGCTCGCACCGGCCATCACGCCGGAGATCCTGGAGCTGCACCACAACAAGCACCACGCCGCATACGTCAAGGGCGCCAACGACACGCTGGAGCAGATCGCCGAGGCCCGCGACAAAGACGCGATCACCCCGACCGGGCTGGTCGGCCTGGAGAAGACCTACGCGTTCAACCTCTCCGGACACGTGCTGCACTCAATCTTCTGGCAGAACCTGTCACCCGACGGCGGAGACCGCCCCGACGGTGCGCTGGCCACCGCGATCGACGAACACCTCGGCGGCTTCGAAGCATTCAAGAAGCAGCTCACCGTCGCCACCTCTTCCGTCCAGGGCTCCGGCTGGGGCGTCCTGGCCTGGGAGCCCCTGGGCAAGCGGCTCGTAGTCGAGCAGGTCTACGACCACCACGGAAACGTCGGCCAGGGCACCACACCACTCCTGGTCTTCGACGCCTGGGAGCACGCCTACTACCTCCAGTACAAGAACGTACGCCCCGACTACGTCGCCAAGCTGTGGGACCTCGTCAACTGGACCGACGTCGCCGCCCGCTACACCACGGCGACCGCCGCCAGCTGACGGCAAAGCCGGACACCTGTCGCCCCCTCGGATCGGGAACCCGTGGTTTGGCTTCCCGATCCGAGCCCTGTCTCAGAGCAGGGTGGCAAGGGCCAGGCAGCTTGCATGTTCAGTACCGCTGCCGGCCGCCCGGGTAGCGGACGGAACGGGGCTGATCTCCCAATGCGTCACGACATCCCCCTTCCGCTGCCTGGCGCGCTGCCGCCGTCCACGCCGCCTTCAGGATCGATCTGGCTGTCGTCGTCCGCAGGCAGACGCGCTCCCCTGCTCTCGGCCACCCGAAGCACATCGTGCAGCGACTCGCACAGCCGCTCCGCAAGGAATCGCACTTCCCCGATGTCCGCTTTCCTGTTGCCGAGCAACGCGCGGCCATGGCCGAGGAGTTCCGCCCCCATGGACAGCTGGAGGGCTTCGATCTCGTCTGCCCGTCGGCTCAACCGACTCTTGGGGTGACCTCGCCCGTCCGTAGGTACGCGACCACGTACGGCTGAGCAGGGTCGTAGTCGACGATCGGCACGGCAGGGATCCGCAGAAGCGTCAAGGTGGGAGTATCGATGGATCGCACGGGGGTCGGGACTTCAGCGTTGGCCATGCCCCGGGCCGGCTGCACGGTCGCGGGAGTCCTGATAAGCCGAGCCTGGCGAGACTTGAGCGGGAACAACAGGGAACGCGTTACCTAGTCTCAGGACGCTAATCAACGATGCCCAAGAACTGGGCGAGTGGCCTCACCCCAGCGGGTCGTGATGGCCAGTTCCACAGGTCACGCACGATGGCCACAGCATGGGTGTGGTGCCTCATCCACGCGGGAGCGTGGCGTCGCAGCGACTCCAGTGCCTTGACGGCCCCCTCCCCGTTGCCCAGGTCAGTGTGTGCGCGTGCGATGTCCAGCAGCAGCCAGGTACGCCACGACGGCGGGGTGTCTTTGGACAGACGCACGCCACGAGCGAGGGACAACGCCTCGGTCGGCCGTTCGTGCTGGACAGCCAGGCGGACTCGCTCAATGCGGACGGAGGACTTACTGAAAACACTCAGTAGCTTGCTGTCTTGTGGTGTCGGCATCTTGGCAAGCCGCTCCGCTGCCTTTTCGGCCGTCACCATCATGTCGCTGGCGCGCTCGTAGTCGCCGCTCCGGGCGTGGCTCGTGGCAGCCGACATCAACAGGCCACCCATACGCGAAGACCCTCCGACGTATCGCTGTGTTCCCTCTCGACCCTGTCGGCGGCATGGACGGCCAGGTCTCGTGCGTCGTCCAGCCGTGCTTGCCGCTGATACGCCCAGGCCACGGAGTTGGAGATCATGGGGGCAAGCAAAGGATCCGATGATGCGTCGGCCGCTGTCATAGCACGCTCCAGCGACGACAGCGCAAGGTCCGTCTTACCCATGCGAATTGCAAGGTGTCCGCCAAGTCGGAGCGCCTTACTCAGCGCAGCCTGACCACCAGCCCGCTGGTCGGCGTCACCGACGGCGGCGGCGAATCGAGCGTCTGTGATGAGCCCCGGGAGGGAGTTCAGCAGGTCGTCGAACTCCGCTGCGTGGTAAAGCGTCCACCCCTGCGCGAGATCTCGACGGATCCGATCCAGAGACACCGTCGACAGGTCACGCGGTGGCGCTGACGGAGCAAAGAGTGGCGGCATGATGGCGCGTCGTACGGCGACGAGCTGAGGAGAGTCGGATTCGCCCGACGATGGAGCGCCGGGAGGGTCGCCCAAGAGGCTCGTCAGCTCTACACCCAGCCCCGATGCCAGAGCGTGCAGCGTGGGTAGTTGAACGGAACTCTGCGGCTTTTGCTCCAGCCGTCGAATGGTGTCGAGCGAGATGCCGGACCGCTCGGCCAGCCCTTCTTGGGTCAGCGTCGCCAACCGACGAAGGCGCCTGACACGGTCCCCCAGATAGTCCGTTGCCATGCGTCCGAGCTACTCCGAGTCAGTGAGGCTGACTGAGCGCGTTGGCATGACCAAGTACGGCTGATGTGGAACCTTCGCTCAGAGGAGTGATCCATCACGGACCTTGCCCCAGCCGCGTACGCGCCCGAGAAGACTGACTTGAACCCCTTCGGGGAGCAGGTGGCACTCCCCGAGCCGGTCGGCATCACGCTCGACACGTAGGTACTGAAAAACTACGTCCGCTTATGTGCAGCGCAGCACCGCTCCTTGGCATCAAGTCGAGTCCGCCATCGGCGCGAGGATGAACCCGGGCGTGTCACTGAGCACGTGTCGCTTGGCTCGCACCACGACTGCTCGTCCGGTGATGTTCGGATCCCTCGAGGATCATCTCCCGGTACATTCTCCCGATTCATGGTGGTGAATATCTGTTGCCTCAAGCCGAGTGCACGATGATGATGCCCGTTTATGGCCAACATCGCCTCTGAAGGTTCTGGGTTCCGGCCGTATCCCAAGATCTCGTCGAGGGGGCGGCTCGGCATGCCCGGGGTGCGGAAGTGGATCGCAGTGGAGAAGGTGCACGGGGCGCACTTCGCGGTGATCTGTGACGGCATCGGCGCCTATCCGGCGAAGAGGCGTAAGCAACTGGGAGACGACGGGCTGGACCGTTTCTTCGGCGTCAGCAGGATCTGGTCGGCACTCGCGGTGGCGGCGGCCCGTTTCGCTTCGAAACTACAGGCCGTGTGGAGTGACGCTGTGGCGGTGACGGTCTATGGCGAGCTGGCCGGCGGGTGCTATCCACACCCTGATGTTCCCGCTGTTCCCGGCGTCGACCCGGTGCAGACTGGAGTGTGGTACGCGCCAGGCCTGCACTGGCTGCTGTTCGACGCCTCGATCGAAACCGCTGAAGGCCGCTGCTGGATCTCCGATCGTGCTCTGCGCGATGCCGCCGCTGCCGCCGGGCTCACCTGCGTTCCCGCTCTCGGACAGGGTCCGCTGAACAAGCTCCAGGAGTTGCCTTGCGCCTTTCCCACCAGGGTTCCGGCCCTCTTCGGGCTTCCCGAGCTGGGGGACAATCTCGCCGAGGGCTATGTCCTCAAGCCAAGCGGGGAATGGCAGGAGGCAGGCCGTTCGGGCAGCTGCGGGCGTCCGGTGGCCAAAGTGAAGCAGAAGGCATTCGCCGAGGACGAGCGCTTCGACGGCTCACGCCCTTATCTGGCACCGCCGCAGGGCGCGGCCGGGGTTCCTGCCTGGCTCCTGGTCCAGGCCTCGGCGCTCCTGACTCCGGCCCGTGCGGCTGCCGCCGTGAGCAAGCTCGGGCCCGACGCTCCCGTGGGCGACGTGGAAGAAGAGATCACACGGGACATTGCAGAGGAGATCGGCGAAGCCCTGGGCGGCCTCGATGACTCACTCCTGCACGGTTTGGACCAAGCAGTCCGGCCCGGGGCGCGCTCCCTGGCTGCGTTCGACGCCGCAGACCGCGAGAGGTCCCGTTCCGCTGGGACGTCTGCCCCCGCCCCCTCGTAAAAAAATACTTGCTCTCCATCAAACGATTTTTTGCAAGGGGTAGGGGGAGGCCCTCAATCGGACTGCGCTCCCCCGCTCCGCGCGACGCCATGGGGAAAAGGACCGGAGCCACTTCCCATCGCCACGCCCCGCCGGGCCGCCGGGCGGCGACGGTGGCGCACCGCCCCCTTCCCTCCCCGCTGCTGGCTGCTTTGCGCCGAAGGCGCGAAACGATGCCCGCACTTGCCGGAGCCGAATGCCACCCAGGGGCGCTCGGGCTCCGTACCGGCACGGCTCGGCAGTACCTGTGGGGCACTACCGGCCGTGGGCCACAATACGGCGACACCGGCCGCCCCGAGCACCGCTACAGCTGGGTGGCGGTGAGCTGACGGGGCGGCCGGTGGCCCAAAAAGCGGTGGCCAAGGGGGCTACCAGCGGGTGGTCTCGCCGAAGAAGTCGTCGATCGCGACGGCCTCCCCCGCCTCCGTGGCGACGCGGTAGACATGCGCCCCGACCGCGAGGTCGAGGACGCCGAGGCCGAAGGGGGAGAAGATGACGGGCTTGTCCGGGCCCGTGGCGACCTCGCCGCGGATGTGCTGGGCGAGGGTGCCGGTGACGAAGTCGCGGTTGCCGTATTTCTGCTCGGCCAGATGCGGGGAGGTGTTGGCCTTGAGGCAGTGGTCGATGTCGTCGACGATGTTGTACGAGTCGTGGATGATCTCGGGGCCGATGTCGCGCAGCGAGATGTTGAGGACGACCTGGCCGGGGGCGAAGGCGCGCGGGTCGAGGACGTAGGGCTCGCCGGCGGTGGTGGCGAAGACGATGACGTCGGCCACCTCGAGGGCGGTGCGCAGATCGTCGGTGGTCTCGGCGCGGTAGCCGAGGGAGTCGGTGGCGTATCCGGCGAGGGCCTGGCCGTATTCGGGGTGCTGGTCGTGGACGACCACGGTTTCGATGTCCCACTCCTGGGCGGCGAAGAACTCCAGGATGTTGCGGGCGATGATGCCGGCGCCGACCACGGCCAGCCGGCGGGCGGTGCGGCCGCCGGTCAGCTGTTCGGCGGCGAGGACGGCGGAGGCCGCGGTGCGCGCCGCGCTGATCTGGGAGGCTTCCAGGAGGGCGAAGGGGTAGCCGGTGGCGTAGTCGTTGAGCAGCAGGGCGGCGGAGGCGCGCGGGATGCCGTTCTTGATGTTGCCGGGGAAGCTGCCGATCCACTTGATCCCGGCGACGTCGTGCTTGCCGCCCAGGTAGGCCGGGAGCGCGATGATCCGGCTGTCCGGTTTCTCGGGGAAGCGCAGGAAGTAGCTGTCCGGATTGACGGAGTCGCCGTCGCCGTGGGTCAGATAGGTTTCCTTCACCTCCCGTACGATCTCCCGGCGGCTGCGGCCGATGATGTCGCGGGCCGTTTTGCCGCCGATCACGCTGAACTCGAACACGGGTTTCCTTCCGGTCGTCGGGCGGGCTCGGGTTTCTCTACGTGGGGGGCGGGCGGGGGGGGGGGGGTGGCCCCCCCCCCCCCCCCCCACTCGAAACCCGACACGACG
>NZ_JBHWES010000002.1:494600-544861 GCF_042734105.1 Streptomyces sp. NPDC059679
GCGCCCTTGTTGGGGGGGGGCGTGTGTGCGCCGCAACTCCTGTAATTCAACACGGGTTGACTGTGGGGGGGGGGGGGGGGGGGGGGTTTTTTTGGGGGGGGGGGGGGGGGGGTCGGCTTGTCGCCGACCACCGCCCGCTGTCGTTACCTCAGTACCTCTGTACGTTTCGTCGTGCGGAATGTGTCGATGTCACTTTCACTCAGGGGTGTCGTTCAGTACGTGACCGGCACGCCCTGGGTGTCGCGCGCCGCCACGTGGCTGGGGCCGCTGTAGCCGGCCTCGGCGGGGCGGGACTTGCGGAGGAAGCCGGGTGCGGCCCAGTTCGCCCGGCCCAGCAGGGCCATCACGGAGGGCAGCAGGATCGCCCGGACGACCGTGGCGTCGAGCAGGACGGCCACCGCCAGGCCCACGCCCAGCTGCTTGAAGTCCTGCATGGCCAGGGTGCCGAAGACCGCGAACACGGCGACCATGATCAGGCCGGCGCTGGTGACCACCCCGGCGGTGGTGCGGATGCCGTGGGCGATGGCGTCCCGGGTGGTGGCGCCGCGGTCGTAGGCCTCGCGGATCCGGGAGACCACGAACACGTGGTAGTCCATCGAGAGTCCGAACAGCACCACGAACACGAACAGCGGCATCCAGGACTCCAGGGCGCCCGGCGCCTCGGTGCCGACCAGGGAGGCGCCCCAGCCGTGCTGGAAGACGGCGGTCATCACGCCGTACGCGGCGCCCACCGACAGCAGGTTGAGGACGATCGAGGTCAGCGCGATGACCGGGGACCGGAAGGACACCAGCATCAGCAGGAAGGTCACGCCCATCACGAAGGCGAAGACCGGGACGATGCTGCTCTTGAGCTGGTCGTTGTAGTCCTCGGAGAAGGCCAGGTCACCGCGGACGAGCGTGGTGGTGTCCGAGACCTTGCCGAGGGTGTCGGGGATCAGGGTGTCGCGCAGTTCCTTGAGGGCCTTCTTGGAGGTGGCGTCGGTGCCGTTGCCGATCAGCGGGACGCTGATCTCGGCGATGTTCTGCTTGGCGTGCACCGTGACGTCGATCTGCTTACCGGTCTGCCCGGAGGCGAGCGCCGCCTTCTTGAAGTCGGCGATGGCCTGGGTGACCTGCGGGGAGTCGATGTCGTTGGACTTGATCACCACTCCGGCCGGGGCCGGGGCGCCGGGGAACTCCTTTCCGATCTGTGTCGAGACGGACACCATCGGGTTGTCGGCGGGCAGCAGCTTGTCGGTGCCCAGCTTCTCGGTCTTCATGCCCAGGGCCGGCGCGGCCAGGGCGAGCAGCAGTGCGGCGCCCAGGACGGCGAAGACACCGGGCCGGGCGAGCACCCCGCGCAGCAGGGCGTTGGTGCGACGGCCGCCGACGGCCGCGGCGGCCGCGGCGCGGGCCTGGCGGCGGCGGGCGATGAAGGGGATACGGCCCTTCTCCACCCGGTCGCCGAGCATGGCCATCATGGCGGGCAGTACGGTCATGGAGCCGATGACCGCGATCAGGACGACCTCGATGGTGGCGAAGGCGAAGCCCTTGAACACGGTCAGCCCGGACAGGAACATGCCGGCCATGGCGACCACCACGGTGATGCCGGAGATCAGCACCGAGTGTCCGGAGGTGGCGGCGGCGATGTGCAGGGCGGATTCCTTGTCCCGCCCGGCGGCCCGCTCCTCCCGCTCCCGGCGCAGATAGAACAGGCAGTAATCAACCCCGACGGCCAGGCCCATGAGGAACATCACGGAGCTGGTCATGCCGTCGACCGGCACCACCTGGCTGGTCAGGGCCAGCAGGCCCATGGCGCCGACGCAGGCGGTGGCGGCGAGCAGCACCGGCAGTACGGCGGCCACGAAGGCGCCGAAGACGACCAGCAGGATGCCGAGGGCGACCGGGAGCGCGGTCATCTCGGCCCGTGCGAAGTCCTCGCCGAGGCTGTCGTTGATGCCCTTGAGGCCGGTGGCGGCGCCGTACTGGCCGAGCGTCACCGCTTCATGGGCCTTGTCGGTCTTCTCGACGGCGTCGATGACGGGCTGGATGCGGTCGGCCGCGGTGTCCGGGTCGCCCTTGACGTCGTACTGGATGAGGGCCGAGTGCTTGTCCTGCGAGACCACATGCGTGGTGTTCGGGTCGTGCAGGTTCTTGACCAGCCCGGTTTCCTTGAGCGCATTCACCGTGGCGGTGACGGCGCCCTGGAACTCGGCGTCGCCGGCGGTGAGTTTGTCGCTGTGGACCAGGACCAGCTCGGCGGCGGGCGGTGCCAGGTCGGCGTCCTGGAGGATACGCTCGGCCCGGCCGGAGTCCCCCGTCCCGTAGTCGGCGTTGGTCAAGGTCTTCTGTCCTGCGGCGCCGCCCACGACGGTGACCAGGACGACCAGGATCAGCCAGCCGAAGACGGCCGTCTTTCGATGGCGGGCGCTCCAGTCACCGAGCGCGGCGGCGAAATTTCGATGACGTGCCATTACCTCTCCTGCGGTCAGCGGCGTTTGCCCCGTAGCCGCGGAGGCCGTGGGGGATTAACCAAAACGCTAGGCGCTGCGCAGGGGCTATGGAGCCCGTGGAGCTTGCAGCAAGCTGCGCCTGCAGAGTACTGCCACCAGGATACGGACATATCGGGCACCAGGCACGCCATTCCGCTGCTACATTTCCCAGCAGCTTGATACCCGAACTCCCATGTTTCGAAGGGAATTCGGATTTCCATCGAAAGGGAAAGCTGGGAGAGGGGGATTCGTGGATATCGCCATCGCGGCAGAGAATCTTGGAAAGCGCTATGGAAATCACCAGGCGCTCGCCGGAGTTGATCTCGAAGTGCGGTCCGGAACCGTACTCGGACTGCTCGGGCACAACGGCGCGGGCAAGACCACCACCATCCGCATGCTGGCCACGCTGCTGGAACCGGACTCCGGCAGCGCCCGGGTCGCGGGCTTCGACGTCGTACGCGAACAGCGCGAGGTGCGCCGGAGGATCGGCCTGGCGGGCCAGTACGCCGCGGTCGACGAGCTGCTGACCGGCCGGGAGAACCTGGTCCTGCTGGGCACCCTGCTGCGTCTTGGCCGCAGACGGGCGCGGCAGCGGGCGGAGGAGTTGCTGACGGCGTTCGAGCTCACCGGGGCGGCCGACCGTCCGGTGCGCACCTACTCGGGCGGGATGCGGCGCCGGCTGGACCTGGCGGCCTGTCTGATCGCCTCGCCGACCGTGCTGTTCCTCGACGAGCCGACGACCGGGCTCGACCCGGCCAGCCGGATGGTGCTGTGGAAGATGGTGCGGGAGCAGGTCGCCCAGGGCGTGACCGTGCTGCTGACCACGCAGTATCTGGAGGAAGCGGACTTCCTGGCCGACCGGATCATGGTGTTCGCCGCCGGCCGCACCCTGGCCGAGGGCACTCCGGACGAGCTCAAGCAGAAGGTCGGCGAGGAGTGGCTGGAGGTGGCCGTGGCCACCGCCGAGGACCTGCCCGCGGCGCTGTCCGCGCTGGGTCCGGTGGCCGTCGCCAGCCCCACCGTGGACGAGACGAGCAACCGGATTTCCGTCCAACTGGCGGACAGGATGGGCTCCATCGCGGCCGCCGCGGCCGCGCTGGAGGGCTGCGGAGCCGAGGTCGTCGACTTCGCGCTGCGCCGTCCCTCGCTCGACGACGTGTTCTTCCATCTCACCGGGGAGAGCAAGCCGGGGCCGAACAAGTCTGGTGAGAACCCCACAACCACGGCGGAGGACGGGTCATGAGCAGCCTGACGGGACCGGCGGAGTTCGGTGCCGGGACGGCCAGGACGGCTGCGACGGGGAACAGATTCGCGGCTGTCGGAGATGTGCTGGCCCTGACCGGGCGCCATCTGCGGCATCTGCGCAGAACACCCGAGAAGCTGATCGCGGTGGCCCTGACGCCGGTGGCCATGGTGGTGATCCTGGGCTATCTGTTCGCCAGCGTCATCACGATCAAGGACAGCGGCGGGGTCGAGTACCACGACTACGTCATGGCCGGGGTCTTCGCCCAGATCGGGCTCACCTGCATCGGCATCACCGCGCTGGGGGTGGCCTCGGACATGGGCAAGGGGCTGATCGACCGGTTCCGTTCGCTGCCGATGGCCCGGTCATCGGTGCTGGTCAGCCACACCGCGGCGGATCTCGTCCCGGTGGCGATCAGCATGGTCGCGGTGGGCGGGATCGGTCTGCTGGTCGGCTGGCGCACCGATGCGGGACCGCTGCCCATCCTGGGCGGCTTCGCGCTGCTGCTCGCCTTCGCGTACGCGATGCTGTGGCTGGGCGCGCTGCTGGGGATGGTGCTGCGCAACATGGAGGCCATCAACGGCATCTCGGCCCTGGCCCTGGTCATCCTCTCGTTCATGTCCAACTCCTTCATGCCGCTGTCGGGCCTGCCCGGCTGGCTGCGCACGGTGGTGGAGTGGAACCCGGTCAGCACGGTGTCCGAGGCCTGCCGGGTGCTGTGGGGCAACGCCCCCGCCTCTTCGGGCGGGAGCCTGCCGATGGAGCATCCGGTGCTGGTCTCGGCCATCACGGTGGGTGCGCTGATCGCCGTACTGATCCCGGTGGCCCTGCGGACCTTCCGCACGGCCGCCGTGCGCTGACGATGGCTACGCGGCCTCGGGGAGGTGGGGTGCGTTCCCGCGTCGTCCGGTGCGGTGCATCGCAAGGCGGAGCGGCGCCCTCGTACTGGGCGTACTCGGGCGCTGCGACAACGCGGCGAGGTGCCGTGCTGGGCGGCGCGGGGGCGTGCCTCACTTCCCCGAGGCCGCGTGACGCCCGCCGGTCACTCCGGTTCCGAGGACCCGTCCGCGCTGCCCTGCAGCCAGCCCCGCTCGCCGGCGATCACCCCGGCCTGGAAGCGGCTGCGGGCGCCGAGCTGGGTCATCAGTTCCGCGGTGATCCGGCGGGCGGTCCGTACGGAGATGCCCATCTTGCGGGCCACCACCTCGTCGGTGTGGCCCTGGGCCAGCAGGCTCAGCACCGCACGGGCCTGGCTGGTGAGCCCGGTGTCCTCGTCGCGCCGGCGCGTGGCGCCGAACGGCGGGGCCTCCTCCCAGATGTGTTCGAACAGCGCACACAGGGCGGAGACCAGCCCGGTTCCGCGCAGCAGCAGCGCCCCGACGGCGGTGTCCTCGGGGTTGCTGGGCACGACGGCCGCCTGCCGGTCGAAGATGACCATACGGAGCGGCAGCGAGGGGACCACCCGGACCCGGCAGCCGAGGCCGGTCAGCCAGTCCAGATAGGACACGGTCTGGGGGTGGTTGATCACGCTCTCCAGGTAGACGCAGCGCATTCGCACGCCGCGCTCCAGGAGTGCCTGGTCGATCGGCCTGCTGGCCTGCCGGGACTCGGCCGACTGCCCCCCGCCGGTGGTGAATTCCATGATCTCGGAGGTGCAGTCATGGGCCAGCTCCTCGAGCCGGACCCGGACCATGTCGATGCCGCTCAGCTCCTCGACGTCCACCCGGCGCTTGTTCTGGACGGAGTCGACGTATTCGGCGACGATCTTGCTGATGGCGAGCTTGCCGGAGGTGATCTCCTGCTGCCGCTGGGTCAGTTCGACCTCCTGGCGCGCCAGCAGAGACACCAGGCTGATCTCGGGATTGATTAATAAGAGCCCGCCGGGCCGCTGGTCGGACTCGCGCACCAGGGAGAGCCCGGCCAGTTCGTCCAGGGCGCTCCTGACCTTCTCCTCACTCCAGCCGAGTTGTCCGGCCAGGCCTGATATGCCGAGTTCGGGCCGGCCCAACATCGCTCGGTAGACGCTCTCGGCCGCGGAACTGACACCGAGGATCTCCAGCACGTGTGTACTCCCTCGTCCCCCGCGCGCCCCCGCGCGTGATCGAAACCCACCCCTACGTCCCGATCACTGCATGTTACGGCACGAACGGGGTGCGACCGCACGGTAGTTGATTAATTCGCCTGTCCTTCGGCAGCCCGGCATCGAACCGTGAGAGGTGGCCATGTACATCGTCATGGGACGCATGCTGCGCGGCCGTACGATCGTGGACGCAGGGCAGCTACGAGCACTGGTGTACGCCGCCGCCGAACCGGAGGACGGTCTCGAGCACGTCTACGCCGAGACCGATCTGGAGGGCGCCGGTACCGTCCTCTTTCTGTGTGCCACTTCCGCAGAACGAGCTGAGGCCACCGCCGTCCGTATCGTGGACCGGCTGCTCGCCCAGGATGAACTCCGCGGCTGGGAATGGGAAGGCCGTCGAGGCGAAGTCTAGGGAGATCCCAAATAATCCCTGGCATTCTCCGGCCATCGCAGGACCCTGACAGCGTAAACACATGACACCGGGTCTACGGCGGTACAGACTCATAACACCGGACAGGAATTCAAAACATTCTGGAATTCCCGCTTCCGAAACTCAAGAGTAACCAATCCCCGGCGAAAAGGGAATACTCATGTCTGCCATCAATCACCCCTCCGCCCGTATGAATGCGTTCATCTCGCTCGCTTTCGGAGCCGTCATTCTCGCCACTTCCCCGGCCGGGACCGGCGTCGGCTGGGACAGAGCCGGCGCGTTCGGCCCGGAGGTCGGCTGGGACAAAGTCGCCGTCGGCTGGGACCTGGCCCCGGCCCATGACCCCGGCGTGGGCTGGGACAACGTGGCGGCCGGCGCCCCGGACGTCGGCTGGGACAGCGCGGGCGCCGACCGCACGGACGTCGGCTGGGACCTGGCCCCGGCCCACGGCCCCGGCGTCGGCTGGGACAGCAAGCCCCGCACCGACAACGTGGGCGACGTGGGCTGGGACTGAGCAGCGGTACGGATACGGCGATCAGGGGGAAGGTCTCGTGCCCATCATCACGACGCCGCAGGAGTTCAACGAAGAGGACCTCTTCGTGGACCTGCGGGAGATGTTCGGTTATCCGCTCTACCTGAAGTGCGAGGGGTTCAACTTCGCCGGCTCAATCAAGCTCAAGGCCGCCGCATCCATGATCGAAGCGGCGGAACGCGGCGGGCTTCTGGGCCCCGAATCGATCCTGGTCGAGTCCTCTTCGGGAAACCTCGGTATGGCGCTCAGCATGATCGCCGCCGCCAAGGGCTACCGGTTCATCTGCGTGGTGGACTCACGGACCAACCTGTCGACCCGACAGGTCATCGAATCCCTCGGCAGCGAGGTGCATGTCATCACCGAGCCGTCCGTCACCGGCGGTTTTCTCGGGGCGCGCCTCGATTTCGTACGCGGGCTTTGCACCACGGATCCGCGTTACGTCTGGCTGAACCAGCACGCCAACCAGAACAACTGGAAGGCGCACTACCGCACCACCGCGCCCGCCATTGAAAAGCAGTTCCCCAACCTGGAAGTGCTGTTCGTCGGGGCGGGCACCACGGGCACCCTGATGGGCTGCGCGCGCTACTTCAAGGAGCAGCCGAACTCCCCCGTCACGGTCGTCGGCATCGACAGCCTCGGCTCGGTCACCTTCGGCACACCGGCCGGCCCCCGCATGATCCCGGGCCTGGGCGCCGGAGTGCGGCCCGCCCTGTTCGACCAGCGGTACCTCGACGACATGGTGCTGGTCCCCGAGATCGAGACCATCCGCACCTGTCACACCCTGGCCCGCGGCGGCTTTCTGTTCGGCGGCTCCACCGGCACCGTCGTCAACGGCGCCGTGAAGTGGCTGGCCGAACACCGCCCCGGCCAGGACGTCACCGCCGTGGCCATCTCGCCCGATCTCGGCGACCGCTACCTGGACACCATCTACCGGCCCACCTGGGTTAGGGACGTCTACGGCCTGGACGCGCTGGAGCCGGCTCCCCGTCCGGGCGCCGTCACATCAGGAGTGCACTGACGATGAGAGAGACCGACCTTTTCGAGCTACCGCTCTCCGGTGCGCAACGGGAGATGTGGTACGCACAAGCGCTCGACCCCGGAAACCCCGTCTACACCATGGCCGACCATCTCGACCTGGACGGGCCGCTGGACCTGGCGCGGTTCGAGCGCGCCTGGTGGCAGCTGATTCACGAAACCGAGTGCGTACGGGCCCGGTTCGGCGAGCGCGACGGCGAGCCCGTACAGACGGTCCATCCGCTCGGGGAGCGGACGCTCGCGGTGCGGGACTACCGCGCCGCCACCGACCCCGACGCGGCCTCCCGCCACCGGATCGCTACGGATCTGCGGCTCCCCTCGTCCCTGGGCGCCGAGGCGTTCCACAGCGAGCTGCACCTGCTCGGGCCGCGGCGCACCCGGCTCTACGCACGGGCCAACCACATCCAGATGGACGGCTACAGCCGCTCGGTGTTCTACCAGCGGTTCGCCGCTCTGTACGAGGACGGCGAGGACGCACCCGGCGCGCTGCCGCCGCTGGCCGATCTGCTCGCCGACGAGGAGGCGTACCTCGCCTCGCCCGCCCACACCCGCGACGCCCGGTTCTGGTCCGGGCGGTTCGACACCGCCCCCGAGCCCACCCGGCTGTCCCGGCGGCGCGCGGGACACGCCCACCACACCCTGCGCCGCACCGCCCCGCTGCCCGAGGCCACCGTGGCGCGCTTGAGCGAACTGGCCTGGCAGGCGCGGGTGACGTGGCCCACCACGCTGATCGCGGCCACCGCCGCATGGGCCGCCCGGGCCAGTGGCGACGGGGAGGTGCTGCTGACCCTGCCGGTGCCCGCCAGGACGGGCGCGACCGCGCGTGCCGTGCCCGGGATGCGCGCCAACTTCCTGCCGCTCGCCCTGTCGGTGCGGCCCTCGATGACCCGCGCCGATCTGCTGCGGCACACCGCGGCCGAGCTGCGCGCCACCGTCCGCCACCAGCGGTACCGCGGCGACGAGCTGCGGCGCGAACTTGGCTTCACCGGCGACGCCGACACCACGTACGGGCCCACGGTCAATGTGCTGGAGTCCGGGGTGGACTTCACCTTCGGCGACGCCTGCACCGGCCGGCTGCACAACCTGTCCACCGGGCCGGTGCCCGATCTGCAGATCATCTATCTGGACGCGCCGGGCGACGGCTGGACGCTGCGCCTGGACGCCAACCCCAGCCTGTACACCGACGCCGAGCTGACCGCCCACCAGGACCGGCTGCTCACCGCCATCGAGGCTTTCGCGCACGGCGCCGACGACCTTCCGCTGGGCCGTGTCGATGTCACGCTGCCCGCCGAGCGGGAGCGGCTGCTCGTCGAGTGGAACGCCACCGAGCGCACCGACGGCTTCACGGACGTGGTGGAGCGGGTACGGGAGCTGGCCGGTCTCGCGCCGCACGCGGTGGCCGTCGACGACGGCACGACCCGGCTGAGCTACGCCGAGCTGGTCACCCGCGCCGACGCCCTCTCCCGCACCCTGACCACCTCCGGGCTCTCCACCGGCTCCCTGGTCGCGCTGGCCGCGGGGCCCAGCGCGGCCTTTGTGACCGCGGTCCTCGGCGTGCTGGGCGCGGGGGCCGCGTGGGTGCCGCTCGACGTACGCGCCCCCGTCGCCCGCGGGGCCGCGCTGCTGGCCGACAGCGGGGCGCAGGCGCTGCTGTTCGGCCGCGACCAGGAGGAGTTCGCCCATCAGGTGCTGGCCGCCTGCGGCAGCTGGCCCCAGGTGATCGAACTGGAAGGGTCCGGGGATGGCTCCGGGAATGCTGCGGCGGATCTTCTACCGGTTGCGGGCAAGGGCGACGACCTGGCTTACGTGATCTTCACCTCGGGCTCCACCGGCCGCCCCAAGGGCGCGATGGTCCACCGCCACGGCATGGTCAACCACCTCCTCGCCAAGGTCGAGGACCTGGATCTGACCGCCGCCGACTCGGTGGTCCACAACGCGCCCGTCACCTTCGACATCTCCATCTGGCAGATGCTGTCCGCGCTCGTCGTGGGCGGCCGCACCCGGGTGGTGTCCCGCGAGGTGGCCGGCGATCCGCAGACGCTGTTCGCGCTGGCCGACGCCGAGCGGATCACCGTGCTCGAAGTGGTGCCCTCGCTGCTGCGGGTGGCGCTGGACGAATGGGACGCCGGGGCGGCCCGGCCCGAACTGGCCGCGCTGCGGCACCTGGTGGTCACCGGGGAGACCCTGCCGGTCGACCTGTGCCGCCGCTGGCTCGCGCACTACCCCGGCGTACCGCTGGTCAACGCGTACGGGCCCACCGAGTGCTCGGACGACGTCACACACGCCTTCATCCGCTCCGAGGACGACCTGGGCCCGGTGCGGGCGCCGATCGGCTCCGCGGTGCGCAACACCAGCCTGTACGTCCTCGGCGACGGGCTGCGCCCAGTGCCCGCCGGGGTGCCCGGCGAGCTGTACGTCGGCGGGTTCGGGGTCGGCCGCGGCTATCTGGACGATTCGCGCCGCACCGCCTCCGTGTTCGTCGCCGACCCGTACTCGCCGGTGCTCGGCGCCCGGATGTACCGCACTGGCGACCGGGTGGTGCACCGCCCGGACGGGCAGCTGGAGTTCCTGGAGCGGGTCGACCACCAGGTCAAGATCCGCGGCCATCGCATCGAGCTCGGCGAGATCGAGGCCGTGCTGCGCGATGTGCCCGGCGTCATCGACGCCGTGGTGACCGTGGCCGTGGACCGCGAGGGCAACTCCCGGCTTGCGGCCTTCCTGTCCGGCACCGCCGACGTGGTCGCCGCGCGCGACCGGGTCGCGGGCGCGCTGCCCGACTACATGGTGCCCGTGGCCTTCGTCGTCCTGGACGCCCTGCCGCTGACGGTCAACGGCAAGGTGGACCGCAAGGCGCTGCCCGAGCCGGACTTCGCCGCCGCCGCGGCGGGTTCGGGCCGCGCCCCGCGGGGTCCGCGCGAGGAGGTGCTGTGCCAGCTGTTCGCGGATGTGCTGAACCTGGAGCGGGTGTCGATCGACGACGACTTCTTCGGGCTCGGCGGCCACTCGCTGCTCGCCACCAAGGTGATCAGCCGGCTGCGCGTACTGCTCGGCATCGAACTGCCCATCAAGGCCCTGTTCGACGCGCCCACCGTGGAACGGCTCGCCGCCGCGCTGGACGGCGCCGGCCAGGCGCGGCCCGCGCTCGTCGCGGCGGACCGCCCCGCCGAACTGCCGCTGTCCTTCGCACAGCAGCGGCTGTGGTTCCTCGGCCACCTGGACAACCGCAGCGCCACCTACCACCTCCCCCGGGCGCTGCGGCTGTCCGGCGAGCTCGACCCGGCGGCGCTGGCCGAGGCGCTGGCCGACGTGGTCGCCCGGCACGAGAGCCTGCGCACCGTCTTCCCCGAGGTGGACGGGCGCGCCACCCAGGTCGTGCTGGCCGCCGAGGTGGCCCGGCCTGGCCTGCCGGTGACCGAGGCCGCCGAGGACGAGCTGGAGTCGCTGCTCGCCGAGCGGGCGGCGCGCCCGTTCGACCTGGCGGCGGAACTGCCGCTGCGCGCCGAGCTGTTCAGGCTGGGTGAAGAGGAGCACGTACTGCTGGTCGTGCTGCACCACATCGCCGGAGACGGCTGGTCGGTGCTGCCGCTGGCCCACGACCTGCGCGAGGCGTACGCGGCGCGGCTGCGCGGCCGGGCGCCCGCGTTCCGGCCGCTGCCGGTCCAGTACGCCGACTACACGCTGTGGCAGCGCGAGCTGCTGGGCGACGAGAAGGACCCGGACAGCCTGGCCGCCAAGCAGCTGGAGTTCTGGCGCGAGGCGCTGGAGGGCCTGCCGGACGAACTGGAGCTGCCCACCGACTTCCCGCGCCCCGCGCTGCCCTCCTACCGGGGCGGCACGGTGGACTTCCGCCTGGAGCCCGAGCTGCACACGGCCGTGGTGGCGCTGGCGCGCTCCTCCGGGGCCAGCGTGTTCATGGTGCTGCAGGCCGCGCTCGCGGCGCTGCTGTCCAAGCTTGGCGCCGGGGAGGACATCCCGCTGGGCACGCCCGTCGCGGGCCGCGGCGAGGCCGCGCTCGAGGGGCTGGTCGGCTTCCTCGTCAACACGCTGGTGCTGCGCACCGATGTGTCCGGCGACCCGACCTTCCGCGAGCTGGTGGGGCGGGCGCGCTCCGCGGACCTGGCGGCCTTCGACCATCAGGACGTGCCGTTCGAGGCGCTGGTGGACGCGGTCAGCCCGGCCCGCTCGCTGTCACGGCAGCCGCTGTTCCAGGTGATGCTGGCCTTCCAGAACAACGCGCCCGCCGACTTCGGGCTGCCGGGCCTGATCACCACGATGGCCCCGGTGCCCACCGGCACCGCCCGCTTCGACCTGGCCTTCGAGCTCACCGAGGAACACGGTGTGTCCGGCGGCATCGGCGGTCAGCTGGAGTACAGCGCGGACCTGTTCACCGAGGCGAGCGCGGCGGTGATCGCCGAGCGGCTGGTGGAGCTGCTGCGCACGGCCACCGCCGAACCGGACCGGCCGCTGAGCCGGCTGGACGCCCTGTTGCCCGAGGAGGCCACGCACATCCTCGGCACATGGGCCGGCTACGGCGCCCAGGCCCCCGAAGCGGGCACGCTCCCCGAGCTGTTCGCCGCCCGGGTGGCGCTGGACCCGGACCGTACGGCGCTGCTGGCCACGGGCGTGGGCCCGGTCACGTACGGGGAGCTGGACGAGCGGGCCAACCGGCTCGCCCACCATCTGATCTCCCTCGGCGTCGGTCCGGAGGACACCGTCGCGCTCGTCCTGCCCCGCACCGTCGAGGCGGTGGCGGCGGTGCTCGCGGTGCTCAAGGCGGGTGCGGCGTATCTGCCCGTCGACCCCGCGTATCCGCAGGACCGCGTCGACTACGTTGTCGAAGACGCCCGGCCGGCCGCGGTGCTCACCACGGTGGAGCGGGCGGGGGCATTCCACGTGCCGTCAGGCACAGCTGCCCGCATCCTCGCGCTGGACTCGCCCGAGACCGCCGCCGCGCTTGCCGCGGCCCCCGCGCACGACCCGACGGACACCGACCGGCGGGCGCGGCTTACGCCCCAGCACCCCGCGTACGTCATCTACACCTCGGGCTCCACCGGCCGCCCCAAGGGCGTGGTCGTACCGCACGCCAATGTGGCGGTGCTGGCCGCGCAGGGCGAGCCGTTCGGGGTGCGGGAGGGCGTCCGGGTACTCCAGTTCGCCTCGTTCAGCTTCGACGCCGCGGCCTGGGAGGTCTGCACCTCGCTGCTGACCGGCGCGGTGCTGGTGCTGGCCGGCGAGGAGGACCGGGCGCCCGGCGAACCCCTCGCCGCGCTGATCGCCGAGGCCCGGATCGACGTGGTCTGCCTGCCGCCGACCGTGCTCTCGGCCTGGCCAGAGGATCTGCCCATGCCCGAGGGGATCACGGTCATCACGGCGGGCGAGGCCTGCCCGCCCGAGCTCGTGGAGCGGTGGTCGGCCGGGCGCCGGATGATCAACGCGTACGGGCCCACCGAGACCACCGTATGCGCCACCCTCAGTGAACCGCTCTCCGGCGCCGTCAAACCGCCCGTCGGCCGCCCGCTGCCCGGCACCCACGTACGGGTGCTGGACGCGGCGCTGCGGCCGGTGCCGGCCGGGGTCACCGGGGAGCTGTACGTGGCGGGCGCCGGGCTGGCCCGCGGCTATCTGGGGCGGGCGCGGCTGACCGCCGAGCGGTTCGTCGCCGACCCGTACGGGCAGCCGGGCTCGCGGATGTACCGCACCGGGGACCTGGTGCGCTGGCTGCCCGACGGGACGCTGGACTACGTCGGCCGCTCGGACGACCAGGTCAAGCTGCGGGGCTTCAGGATCGAGCCCGGGGAGATCGAGAGCGCCCTGCTCGCCGACCCCGCTATCGCCCAGGCCGCGGTGATCGTGCGCTCGGACCGCCCCGGGGAGAAGCGCCTGGTCGGTTACGTCGTACCGGCCGGGGACGAGGCACCCGACGCGGCCCGGCTGCGGGAGCGGCTGGCCGACCGGCTGCCCGACTACATGGTCCCCGCCGCCTTCGTCACCCTCGACGCCCTGCCGCTGACCGGCAACGGAAAGCTGGACCGCAAGGCGCTGCCCGCGCCCGACTTCACCGCCCGCGCCACCGGCCGGGCGCCGGTCACCGCGCAGGAGGAGACGCTGTGCCAGGTCTTCGCCGACGTACTGGGCCTGGAGCGGGTCGGCGCCGACGACAGCTTCTTCGACCTGGGCGGCGACTCGATCGTCTCGATCCAGCTGGTGGGCCGGGCCCGTAAGGCCGGGCTGCTGATCACCGCGCAGGACGTGTTCACCCACCGTACCCCGGCGGCGCTCGCCGCCGCGGCCAAGCCCGCCGCCGAACAGGTGGTCCTCGGCACGGACGACGGCGTCGGCGCCCTGGCGCCCACCCCGATCGTCCACTGGCTCCAGGAGCTGTCCCAGGCCGCGGAGTTCGCCGGATTCCACCAGGCGGTCGTGGTGCACACCCCGGCCGGCGCCACCCAGGCCACCCTGGCCGCGGCGCTGCAGGCCCTGCTCGACCACCACGACGCGCTGCGGATCCGCCTCGACTCCGCTGACGGGCGCTGGACGCTGCGGATCGCCGAACCCGGCGCGGTGCGCGCCAAGGAGCTGCTGAGCCGCGTCGGTGTCGCCTCGCTGCCCGAGGCGTCCTGGGCCGAGGCGGTGACCGGCTCGGCCACCGCGGCCCAGGCCCGGCTCGACCCGCGCGCGGGCGTCGTGGTCCAGGCGGTGTGGTTCGACGCGGGCCCCGGGCGCACCGGGCGGCTGCTGCTGACGATGCACCACCTGGTCGTCGACGGGGTGTCCTGGCGGATCCTGCTGCCCGACCTGGCCCAGGCGTACGAGGCGGTCACCCACCGCACCCCGGTGGCGCTCCAGCCCGTGGGCACCTCGCTGCGCCACTGGTCCGGGCTGCTGGCGGCCGAGGCGCGCACGGTGCGCCGCGGCGCCGAACTGCCGTACTGGCGGGAGGTGGTGGCCACCTGCGATCCGCTGCTCGGCACCCGGCCGCTCGACCGCGCCCGGGACACCACGGCCACGGCCCGCACTCTGCGGCTGTCCCTGGACACCGGCACCACGGCGGCGCTGCTGACCGAGGTCCCGGCCGCCTTCCACACCGAGGCCAACGACGTGCTGCTGGCCGGACTCGCGCTGGCCGTGGCCGACTGGCGGCGGCGCAGGGGCGAGGAGAGCTCGGCCGTACTGGTGGAGCTGGAGGGCCACGGTCGGGAGGAGTTCACGGAAGGGGTGGATCTGAGCCGGACCGTCGGCTGGTTCACCACCACCTCCCCCGTCCGGCTGGAGGTGGGCTCGCACCTCGTGCACAACTCCGACTGGGCCGAAGCCTGGTCGGGCGGGCCGGCGGCCGGTCTCGTCCTCAAGGCGGTCAAGGAGCAGCTGCGCGCCCTGCCCGACCACGGCCTGGGCCACGGTCTGCTGCGCCGGCTCGCCCCGGACACCGCGCCCGAGCTGGTCGCGGCCGACCCGCCGCAGCTGGGCTTCAACTACCTGGGGCGGCTGCCCGCCCCGGTGGCCGAGGACTGGTCCGTCGCCCCCGAGGCGGTGCTGGTCGCGGCCGGCGCGGACCCGGACCTGCCGCTGCCGCACGTACTCGGGCTCAACGCTCTCACTGAGGACGGCCCGGACGGGCCGCGGCTGGTGGCCGCCTGGACCTGGGCCGCCGGGCTCCTGGCGGAGGACGACGCGCGCGCCATCGCCGAGGGCTGGTTCCGCGCGCTGGAGGCCCTGGCCCTGCACGCCCAGAGCCCGGATTCGGGCGGGCACACCCCTTCCGATGTCGACCTGGTGGAGCTGAGCCAGGACGAGATCGACGAGTTCGAAGACGAGATGGATGAGTGGTCCCTGTGAGCGGAACCCTGAGTCAACCGGAAGGCGCGCTTCGAGCACCGGCGCGCACCGCCAAGCGGTCCAACTTCCAAGATGTCCTGCCGCTGACCCCGCTGCAGGAAGGGCTGCTCTTCCACGCGGTGTACGAGCAGCAGGCCGATCTTGACGTGTACGCCATCCAGCTGGCGCTGGACCTGGAGGGCCCGCTGGACGCGGGCCGCCTCAAGGCCGCGGCCGGCGCCCTGCTGCGGCGCCACCCCAACCTGCGGGCGGCCTTCCGCTACCGCAAGAACGGCGACCCGGTGCAGCTGATCCCGCGCACCGTCGAGGTGCCGTGGACTGTCGTCGACCTGAGCGGCCTCGCCCCCGGGGAGCGGGCCGCCGAGGCGCGGCGCCTCACCGACGAGGACCGGGTGCGCCGGTTCGACGTACACCGCCCGCCGCTGCTGCGGTTCATCCTGATGGATCTGGGCGGGGGCGCGCACCGCGTCGTGCTGACGGCCCACCAGATGGTGTTCGACGGCTGGTCCATGCCGCTGATCGTGCGCGAGCTGTTCACCCTGTACGGCGAGAACACGGCGGCTCTCGCGCCCGCCGCCCCGTACAAGTCGTATCTGGCGCATCTGGCCGGGCAGGACCGGGCCGGGGCCGAGGAAGCGTGGCGCGGGGCGCTGGCCGGGCTCGACGAGCCGACCCTGGTGGCCCCGGGTGCGGCAGGGCGCGCGGCGGCGCTGCCCGGACACCACGCGGTGGAGCTGCCCGCGGCGTTCACCGCCGAGCTCACCGCCTGGGCGCGCGGCCGGGGCCTGACCCTGAACACCGTGGTGCAGGGCGCCTGGGCGGCCACCCTCGGAGCCCTCACCGGGCTGCGCGACGTGGTGTTCGGCGGCACGGTCTCCGGCCGGCCGCCGGGGCTGCCCGGGGTCGAGACGATGGTCGGCCTGTTCATCAACACCCTGCCGGTCCGGGCCGACCTGGACCCGGCCCGCTCGTTCGCCGACATCCTCACCACGCTCCAGGACCGGCAGACCGCCCTGCTGCCGCACCAGCATCTGAGCCTCACCCGTATCCAGCAGACCGTCGGCGCCGGCGAACTCTTCGACACGGTATTGGTTTTCGAGAACTATCCGCTCGACCCCTCGCAGATGGCGGAACCCGCCCCCGGGCTGCGCATCACCGGGCTCGAGGCCAAGGACGCCACCCACTACCCGCTGAGCCTGATGGCGCTGCCCGGCGAGCGGCTGCGGCTGGACGTCGGCTACGCCCCCGACCTGTATACGGCCGAGGAGGCGGCCGCCGTGATGGACCGGCTCACGGGGCTGCTGCGCACCCTGCTCGACCACCCCGACCGGCCCTTCGGACAGCTCGACGCGCTGCTGCCCGGCGAGCGCGAGCGGGTGCTCGACCTGCCCGCCGACCCGGCGCCCGAGGACCCGTTCGCGGATGTGGTCGAACGGGTGCGGGCGCTGGCCCGCGAACAGGCCGAGGCGCCGGCGGTCACCGACGGACGGGAGACCCTGAACTACCGCGAGCTGGTGGGCCGGGGCAGCGCCCTGTCCCGGGAGCTGACCGGCCGGGGCATCGGCCCGGGCTCGCTCGTGGGCGTGCTCGCCGCGCCCGGGGCCCGCTTTGTCACGGCGGTGCTCGGCACGCTGGGCGCGGGCGCGGCATGGGTGCCGCTGGACGTCACGGCGCCGATGGCCCGTACGGCCGCGCTGGTCGCGGACGCGGGCGTGGCCCTGCTGCTGACGGATGCCCAACACACCGCGCTCGCCGCCGAGGTGGGCGGCGCGCTGCCCGTCCTGACGGTGAACGGCCACTGCGACGCCTTTGGCGACCTCGCACCCGTGGCCGGGGCGGGCGACGACCTGGCGTACGTCATCTTCACCTCGGGCTCCACCGGCCGCCCCAAGGGCGCGATGGTGCACCGCCGGGGCATGGTCAACCACCTCCTCGCCAAGGTCGAGGACCTGGATCTGACCGCCTGTGACACGGTCGTGCACAACGCGCCCGTCACCTTCGACATCTCGGTGTGGCAGATGCTGTCCCCGCTGGTCGTGGGCGGTCTGCTGCGCGTGGTGCCCAAGCGGACGGCGGCCGATCCGGCCGAGCTGTTCGGGATGGTCGGCCCGGAGCGGATCAGCGTCCTGGAGGTCGTGCCCTCGCTGCTGCGGGCCGCCCTGGACAGCTGGGACGCGGGCGCGGCGGTGCCCGATCTGACGCGGCTGCGCCGGCTGGTGGTCACCGGCGAGGCGCTGCCCGCCGAGCTGTGCCGCCGCTGGTTCGCATACTTCCCCGGCATTCCGCTGGTCAACGCGTACGGGCCGACCGAGTGCTCGGACGATGTCACCCACGCCGTGATCCATGACGCCGACGAGGTGCCCGGGGTACGGGCCCCGATCGGGTCGGCGGTCCGCAACACCGGGCTGTACGTCCTGGACGACGGGCTGCGCCCGGTGCCCGCCGGGGTGCCCGGCGAACTGTACGTCGGCGGGATCGGGGTCGGCCGCGGCTATCTGCACGACCCGCGCCGCACCGCCTCCGTGTTCATCGCCGACCCGTACTCGCCGCTGCCCGGCGCCCGGATGTACCGCACCGGGGACCGGGTCGTACGGCGGGCCGACGGGCGTCTTGAGTTCCTGGAGCGGCGCGACCACCAGGTCAAGATCCGCGGCCATCGCATCGAGCTCGGCGAGATCGAGGCCGTGCTGCGCACCGTGCCCCAGGTCACCGACGCGGTGGTGAACGTCGCGAAGGACACCCGGGGCGAGGGCCGGCTGGTCGGCTATCTGGCGGGCACGGCGGACCCGGCGGCGGCGCGGGCGTCGGTCGCCGAGCGGCTGCCGGAGTACATGGTGCCGTCCGCGTTCGTGCTGCTTGACGCCCTGCCGCTGACCGCCAACGGCAAGGTGGACCGCAAGGCGCTGCCCGCCCCCGAGATCACCACCTCGGCCGGGCGCGGCCCGCGCACCCCGCGCGAGGAGTTGCTGTGCCAGGCGTTCGCCGAGGTGCTGGGCCTGGACCGGGTCTCCATCGACGAGGACTTCTTCGAACTCGGCGGCCACTCGCTGCTCGCGACCCGGCTGATCAGCCGGGTGCGGTCGCTGCTGGACGTCGAGGTTCCGCTGCGTACGGTCTTCGAGGCGCCGACCCCCGCCGCGCTCGCCACCCGGCTGACCGGCGCCGACGCGGCCCGGCCGGCGCTGACCGCGGCAGCGCGCCCGAAGCGGCTGCCGCTGTCGTTCGCCCAGCGGCGCATGTGGTTCCTGGGACGTCTTGAGGGCCCGTCCGGCACCTACAACCTGCCGTGGACGCTGCGGCTGTCCGGGAAGGTGGACCGGCCCGCGCTGCGCGCCGCGCTCGGCGATGTGGTGATGCGCCACGAGGCGCTGCGCACGGTCTTCCCCGAGACGGCCGACGGCCCGTACCAGCGCATCCGCCGCCGGGCCCGGATCACCCTGCCGGTGCACCATGTCACCGAGCCCGAACTGGATGGATCCGTCGAAGAGTTCGCCTCGCGCGGCTTCGACCTGTCCCGCGAACTGCCCTTCCGGGCCGCGCTGTTCGCGCTCGGCAAGGACGATCACGTACTGGTGACGGTCATCCACCACATCGCGGGCGACGGCTGGTCCAACGCCCCGCTGGCCCGCGACCTGAGCCGCGCCTACGCGGCCCGGCTGCGCGGCGAGGAGCCGCGGTGGAGCCCGCTGCCGGTGCAGTACGCGGACTACGCGCTGTGGCAGCGCGAGCTGCTGGGCGACGAGACGGACCCGGACAGCCTGGCCGCCAAGCAGCTGGCGTACTGGCGCGAGACGCTGGACGGGCTGCCGGACGAGCTGGAGCTGCCCACCGACTTCCCGCGCCCCGCGCTGCCCTCCTACCGCGGCGGCACGGTGGAGTTCACCATCCCGGCCACCACCCACGCCCGCGCCGCCGCGCTGGCCAGGGAGTGCGGGGCGAGCCTGTTCATGGTGGTGCAGGCCGCGCTGGCCACCATGCTGTCCAAGCTGGGCGCCGGGGAGGACATCCCGGTCGGCACCCCGGTGGCCGGGCGCACCGACGACGCGCTGGACGACCTGGTCGGCTTCTTCGTCAACACCCTGGTACTGCGCGGCGACCTTTCGGGCGATCCGACCTTCCGTGAGCTGGTGGGCCGGGTGCGCTCGGCGTCGCTGGCCGCCTTCGCCCACCAGGACCTGCCGTTCGAGCGGCTGGTGGACGCCCTGTCCCCGGCCCGGTCGATGGCCCGGCACGCGCTGTTCCAGACGATGCTGGCGTTCCAGAACAACGCGGCGGCGAAGCTGGAACTGCCGGGTCTGGAAGGGAAGGTGGGGGTGGCGCGCACCGGCAACGCCCGGTTCGACCTGGCCTTCGACCTGGCCGAGGAGCACACCGAGACCGGGGCGCCGGGCGGGATCGCCGGGCGTCTGGAGTACAGCGCCGATCTGTTCACCGAGGAGACCGCCCGCACGCTGGCCGCCCGCCTGACCCATCTGCTGGACCGGCTCACCGCCACCCCCGACGGCCGCCTCGCCGAAACGGACGCGCTGCTGCCGGGCGAGCGGGAGCGGCTGCTGGTGGACTGGAACGGCGCGCCCGCGCACCCCGCCGAACCGCCGCTGTACGAGCGGTTCCAGGCCCGGGTGGCCGCCGCGCCCGACCATCCCGCGCTGCTCTTCGAGGGGCAGGCCACGAGCTATCGCGAGCTGAACGAGCGGGCCAACCGGCTGGCGCGGGCCCTGGTCGCACGCGGCGCGGGCCCCGACCGGCTGGTCGCCATCGCCCTGCCGCGCTCCCCCGAGATGGTCGTGGCGGCGCTCGCCGTGCTCAAGTCGGGCGCCGCGTACCTGCCCATCGACCCGGCGTACCCGGCTGACCGGATCGGCTACATGGTTGAGGACGCCCGGCCGGTGCTCGCCCTGACCGACCGTGAGGGGGCGCGGGCGGTGCCCGGACTGGCCGCCGCGCCGCATCTGCTGCTCGACGACCCGGAGGCGGTGGCGGAGATCGCCGCCCTCCCGGGGAACGATCTGCGGCCGCATGAGCGCCGCGCCGCGCCGAGCGCCGGCCACACCGCGTACATCATCTACACCTCGGGCTCCACCGGCCGCCCCAAGGGCGTCGTCGTGCCGCTCGGCGCCTTCGCCAACTTCCTGGCCGAGACCTCGCGTCTGCTGCACCTGGGCGCGGACGACCGGCTGGTGTCGGTGACCACCTTCGGCTTCGACATCGCCAACCTGGAGCTGTTCGTCCCGCTGCTGTCCGGCGCCGCCCTGGTGCTGGCGCCGCCCGCGGCCGTACGCGACCCGCAGGCGCTGGCCGCGCTGCTGGTCGAGACCCGCGCGACCGTGCTGCAGGCCACCCCGACGCTGTGGCACGCCCTGGTCAGCGGGCATCCGGGGGCGCTGCGCGAGGTGCACGCGCTGACCGGCGGCGAGGCGATCGGCCAGGACCTGGCCACCGCGCTGCGCGGCGCGGCGCGCAAGGTGACCAATCTGTACGGGCCGACGGAGACCACCATCTGGTCCACCGCCGCCGAGCTGGACGGCGCCGGCACCCCGCCCATCGGCCGCCCGCTGGCCGGCAACCGGGCGTACGTCCTGGACACGGCGCTGCGGCCGGTGCCGGCCGGGGTGACCGGCGAGCTGTACCTCGGCGGGGCGTCCCCGGCCCGCGGCTACCACGACCGGCCGGGGCTGACCGCGCAGCGGTTCGTCGCCGACCCGTACTCGCCGGTGCCCGGCGCCCGGATGTACCGCACCGGCGACCTGGTGCGGCGGCGGCCGGACGGCACGCTCGACTATCTGGGCCGGGCGGACCACCAGGTCAAGGTGCGCGGCTTCCGGATCGAACTGGGCGAGATCGAGACCACGCTGCTGAGCCATCCCCGGGTGGCACAGGCCGCGGTGGTGGTACGCGAGGACACACCCGGCGAGCCGAGGCTTGCGGCGTACGTCGTGCCGCGCGGCGAGCCCGGCCTGGACCTGGCGGAGCTGCGGGCCCATCTGGCGGGCGCGGTGCCCGACTACATGGTCCCGGCGTTCCTCACCGAGCTGGAGCGGATGCCGCTGACGCCCAACGCGAAGGTGGACCGCAAGGCCCTGCCGGCCCCGGGGCTGCCCCGCGCGGCCACCGGCCGCGGGCCGCGCACCCCGCTGGAACAGACGCTGTGCCAGGCCTTCGCCGACGTACTGGGCCTGGATCGGGTCGGCGCCGAGGACAGCTTCTTCGAGCTGGGCGGCGACTCCATCCGCTCCATCCGCCTGGTCGGCCGCGCCCGTGAGCTGGGCGTCGGGCTCACCCCCGCCGATGTGTTCCTGCACCGGACGGTGGCGGGCCTGGCCACGGCGGCCACCGCGGCGGGCTCGGCGCCCGATGTGCCCGACGCCTTCGCCCGGGTGCTGCCGATCCGCTCCCAGGGGACGCGTCCGCCGCTGTTCTGTGTGCACGGCGGGGTCGGGCTCTCCTGGCCGTTCCTGGAGCTGGCCGGTGCGCTCACCGAATTTCCCGTGTACGGATTCCAGGCGAGCGGAATTCTGTCGCCGGCTCAACAGCCCGCCTCCGTACGGGAAATGGCTGCAGAATACACCCGGAGTCTAGTGGAAATCCAACCCAATGGCCCTTACCATATTGTTGGATGGTCTTTCGGAGCGCTGGTCGCCCATGAAATGGCCGTCCAATTGCAGAAGCAGGGGCGCGAAGTGGCGCTGCTGGCCAATCTGGACGGCTTCCCGGCGACGGAGTCCGACCCGGAGCAGGACCTGAGCGATCAGGCCCTGCTCGCCCAGATCCTGCTGCGCTGCGGCCTCGATCCGCAGGACGGCGCCGAGGGCGGGGACGAGCTGGACGCCGCCGGGGTGCTGGCGCTGCTCGCCCGGGACGGCAATCCCCTCGCCGAGCTCGACGAGGCGCAGCTCGGCCATCTCATCGGGGTGATCCGCCACTTCAGCGCCCTGGGCTCGGCCCACCGGCCGGGCCGCTACCGCGGAGAGCTGCTGTTCTTCGCGGCCACCCGGGGGCTCGCCCCGTCCGCGCCGGCCGAAGACCTCTGGTCGGCGCATATCGAGGGCGCCGTCGTCCGCCACGAGGTCGACGCCGACCACGACGGAATGCTGGCCCCACAGCCCGCCTCCCATATCGCCAAAGTCATCTCCGAAGCGCTCGGCGGCTAGCCGAGAAGACTTCCCGAAGAGAATGGTGAATTTCTTCCGAGGGATGCCCATGCCAGAAATCGAGTAGCGAGAGAGGAAAGCATCCGGATATGACAAACCCCTTCGACGACGAGACCGGAACCTTTCTGGTCCTGGTCAACCACGAGGGCCAGCACTCCCTGTGGCCCGCGTTCGCCGAGGTCCCGGCCGGCTGGACGGCGGTACTCGCCGAGACCAGCCGTGAGGAGGCCCTGGCCTATGTCGAGCGCAATTGGACCGATCTGCGCCCGAAGAGCCTGATCGACGCGGCCTAGCCCGCTCGCACCCGGCCGACACCCGACCGACGCGGACCGGTCCCGACCGGGCCGGTCCGCCCGAGGGCACCACCCAACCCCCCACCTCATCGCACATCAATTTCCCGACGGAGGAATTCGCAATGAGCGCCATCACCATCGACGCCACCGCCGAGGCCAAGGTCCGTGACATCCTCGCCAACTCCCTCGACCTGGACGGCGAGGAGCTGACCCGCACCGGGCTCTTCGTGGACGAGTACGGGGCCGACTCGCTGTGCGCGATCGAGATGCTGTCCGCCCTCGAGGTGGCCTTCGGCGTCACCATCGAGCAGGACGAGCTGGAGAACATGGTCCACTTCGAGGCCGTCCTCGAGGTGCTCTCCCGGGCCGAATCGCGATGACCGCCCAGCGTGTGGTGCTGACCGGACTCGGCGTCCTGTCCAGCATCGGCAATGGCGTCACCGAGTTCACCAGGGGGCTGCGCGAAGGCCGGTGCGGCGCTGGGGAGATCACCCTCTTCGACGCCACCGGCTTCCGCCGGCAACTGGCCCACGAGGTCAAGGACTTCGAACCGGCCGAGTGGATCCGCCACACCCCGCTCGAAGAGCTCGGCCGGGCCAGCCAGTTCTCGGTGGCCGCCACCCGGCTGGCCGTCCAGGACGCCGGGCTCGACCTGGAAGAGCTGCGCGGCCGGCGCGGCCTGGTCACCATCGGCACCACCGACGGCGAGGCCAGGGAGCTCGACCAGCTCGTCGAATCCGAGCTGACCGTGGGTATGGCGGGCCTGGACCCGACCGCGGTACGGCGGCTGCCGGCCCACCGGCTGGCGCTCGCCGTCGTCCGTGAACTGCGGCTCCCGCAGGCGGTGCCCTCCGTACTCGGTACCGCCTGCGCGGCGGGCAACTACGCCATCGGCGACGGCTTCGACGCCGTACGGTTCGGCGAGGCCGACTACGCGCTGGTCGGCGGGTCGGACGCGCTGGCCCGCCGCACCTTCGCCGGCTTCTCCCGGCTCGGCCTGGTCGCCTCCGACCGGTGCCGGCCGTTCGACGCCGAGCGGGAGGGGCTGCTGACCGCGGAGGGCGCCGGCGTCCTGCTGCTGGAGACCCTGGAGTCGGCGCGGGCGCGCGGCGCCCGGATCTACGCCGAGCTGCTGGGCTACGGACTCAACTGCGACGCCCACCACCCGACCGCGCCCGACCAGGAGAGCGTCGCCCGCTGCATGGGCCTGGCGCTCGCCGACGCCGGGATCAAACCGGAAGAGGTCGATCTGGTGTCCGCGCACGGCACGGGCACCAAGACCAACGACATCACCGAGACGCGCGCGATCCGCGAGCTGTTCGGCGACCGGCCGCCGCGCACCGTGGCCCTGAAGTCCATGCTCGGCCACTCCATGGGCGCGGCCAGCGCCTTGGGCGCCGCGGCCTCGGCCGTCGCCCTGGCCCACGGCTTCATCCCGCCCACCGTCAACCACCGCTCCACCGATCCCGAATGCGGCATCGACTGCGTGCCCAACCACGCCGTTTCCGCGCCGCTGCGGATCGTGGTCAACAACGGCCTGGCCTTCGGCGGCAACAACGCCTCCGTCGTCCTCGGCCGCTATGAGGAGGACCAGCGATGACCCCCGTACCCACCGAGGAGGTCACCACCGGGACCCGGCCGCCCGCCCGTACCGACCGCGCCGTCATCACCGCCTGGTCGGCCGTCTCCCCGTACGGCATGGGCCGTGCGGCGTACGCGGAGGGGATCACCGGGCGCCGCCCCGCCGAGTCCGTACCGGACCCGGCGGCCTGGCAGACGCCGGACGCCGCCGCCTGCCTGGTGCCCGGCTTCGACATCCGCCAGATCCTCGGCCGGGCGGGCACCCGCACCATGGACCGGGCCATGGGGCTGGCGGTCACCGCCGTACGCGAGCTGTTCGAGGAGGCCGAGGCCGACGAGCGCCCGGTGACCCGCGGGACCGGGACCGCGCTCGTCCTCGGCACCACCCTGGGCAGCGCGGCCAGCCAGCGGAACTTCAGCCGGGCCTCGTATCTCGGGGAGAAGCCGTACGACGTACCGGCCCAGCTGATGCCCAACACCCTGATGAACAGCCCGGCCGGGGCCAGCGCCATCCGCTTCGGCCTCAAGGGCCCCAACACCACCGTGGCCGGCGGCCGTCCGACCGCGCTGCTCGCCCTCGCCTACGCCCGCCGGCTGCTGGCCGCGGGCCGGGCCGAGCGGGCGCTGGTGGGGGCGGTGGAGGAGTACTCCGGGGCCCGTTCCTGGCTGGAGCGCCACAGCCGTGGCGCGGACGAGGAGCAGACCGCGCCGCTAGGGGAGGGCTGCGCGGTGCTGCTGATCGAACCCGCCGACACCCTCCCCGAGGACCGCACGGCGCTCGCCGAACTCCTGGCGATCGACGTACGGGTGGACGTCGGCGGCGATCTGCCCGGCACCCTGCGGGAGAGCGTGCGCCACGCCCTGGCCGAGTCCGGGATCAGGCCGGACGAGGTGTGGGCGGCGTCCGGGGGCGGGCTGAGCGGCGACGCGGGGGACCACGAACGGGCCCTGCTGACCGAGCTGTTCGGCCAGCAGGCCGCGACCCGGGGGATGTGCCACGAGCTCATCGGCGACACCGCCTCGGCCCAGGCCGCGTTCCAACTCGCCGCGGTCCTGGTCACGGCCGGGGCCGACCCGGCCTCGGCGGGCCGGGCCGCGGTGATCACCTCGGTGGACCGCGAGGGCCTGGTGGCCTGCGGGGTGCTGCGGCTGCTGGGCGGTACCCGATGAGCGGGGCGCCCCCGCCGGTCGCGCTGGTCAGCGGCGGCTCCCGGGGGATCGGCCGGGCGGCCGCGCTGCGGCTGGCCCAGGACGGCTATGCGATCAGCTTCTGCTACCGCTCGGACGAGGAGGCGGCCCGGCAGCTCGGCAAGGAACTGGCCGAGCTGGGGGTCGGCTCCCTCGCCCAGCGCCTGGACATCAGCGACGGCGAGGCCGTACGCGCATGGGTCGGGCGCACCGAGCGCGAACTGGGCCCCGTCGCCGTCGCCGTGGCCAGCGCGGGCATCACCCGCGACAAGCCGATGCTGATGATGTCCGACCAGGACTGGCGGGCGGTCGTGTCCACCAACCTGGACGGAGCGGCCCATGTCTGCCGGGCCGTGCTGTTCCCGATGGTCAAGCGCAAGGCGGGCTCCATCATCACCCTCTCGTCGGTGTCCGGGGTCTACGGCAACCCGGGCCAGGGCAACTACTCGGCCTCCAAGGCCGGGATGGTCGCCATGACCCGGGCGCTGGCCAAGGAGGTTGGCCGCTACGGCATCCGCGCCAACGCCGTGGCCCCCGGAATGATCGACACCGATATGACCGGCGCCCTCAGCGGAAGCCAGCGCGACCGTGCCGTGGCGGCCATTCCGCTTGGCCGGTTCGGCACCGC
Organism: Streptomyces sp. NPDC059679; assembly: GCF_042734105.1. NCBI lineage: Bacteria > Bacillati > Actinomycetota > Actinomycetes > Kitasatosporales > Streptomycetaceae > Streptomyces > Streptomyces sp. NPDC059679. The sequence goes on from NZ_JBHWES010000002.1 coordinate 521,069, forward strand.
GGAGGAGGTCGCGGAGGCCGTGTCCTTCCTGGCCTCCGACAAGTCCGCGTACATCACCGGATCCGTGCTGCAGATCGACGGCGGGATCGTCCTATGACGCCTCCTGTGACACCCCCTGTGACGCCCCCGCCCCCGTTCCACCGCACCGCCGCCGACTTCGGCGCTGCCGCCCCCCACAGCCCTGTCCCCACTCGACACTCCAAGGAGCCGGCCTCATGACCGTTCCCGCCACCACTGCCACCACCTCCACCACCTCCACCGCCTCCGCCAACCTCACCCCGCTCGTCGACACCACCGCCTTCCCGGAGGCCGTGGACGGCGAGGTCCGCGCCGCCCACCGGCTGTACGAGCACCTGATCGGCATGTGGGCTCCAGGCGTCATCGAGGCCGCCCAGGACCTCGGCGCCTTCGCCGCCCTCACCGTCGGCCCGGCCACCGCCGCGCAGCTCGCCGAGGTGCTGGACACCGATCTGCGGGCCACCCGGGTCCTGCTGGACGGCCTGTACGCGTACGACGTCGTCGAGCGCAGCAGAGGGGAGGACGGCCAGGCCGTCTACACCCTCCCGGCCGAACTGCACGGCGTGTTCGCGCCCGACGGGCTCTTCAGCCTCGCCGGGAAGATCGGCCACGACCGCAATGTGGCCTGGAACGCGTGGCGCCGGCTCGCCGAGAACGTACGCTCCGGCGCCCGCACCGCCGAGGGCGCGCAGCAGCTCAACCAGATATCGGAGGAGGACTACACCTCGCTGGTCCGCGGCATCAACTTCTGGGCGCCGCCGATCACCCGCTCGCTGGCCGGCGCGCTGCGCGAACTCGGCTGGACCACCGGCCGCTCCGCGACCCTCCTGGACGTCGGCTGCGGCACCGGGATCTACAGCCACCTGCTGCTGCGCGAGTTCCCCGAGCTGACCGCCCGCGGCCTGGACGCCGAGCGGATCATCCCGATCGCCACCCGGCAGGCCGGGCAGCTGGGGGTCGCCGAGCGGTTCCAGGGCGAGACCGTGGACTTCTGGAGCGAGGACTGGGGCAGCGGCACCGACCTGGCGCTGTTCGTCAACATCTTCCACCTCCAGACCCCCGAGTCGGCCCGCGAGTTGCTGCTGAAGGCGGTCAAGGGGCTCACCGAGGACGGGGTGATCGCGATCGCCGACCACATCGTCGACGAGGACGGCGGCGAGGGCTCGGTCCAGAACAAGTTCTTCCGGCTGTTCGCCGCGTCGATGCTGGCCACCGGCGGCGGCGACGCCTTCACCGTGCACGACTACGACCAGTGGCTGGCCGATGCGGGGCTGCGCCGGATCGGCCTGCTCGACACCCCGATGCACCGGGTGCTGCTCGCCCGCCGCTCCTGACCCCTGTTGTTCCTGCTGAGGCCACCTCCCCAGCTCCCCGGCGTGACCCCGCGCGCCGGGGAGCACCTCTCTCATCCCACGTAAGGGAGTACGCACCATGTCCGTACGCCTCTTCACCTCCGAATCGGTGGCCGAAGGCCACCCCGACAAGATCGCCGACCAGATCAGCGACACCATCGTGGACGCGCTGCTCGCACAGGACCCGCGCGCCCGGGTGGCGGTGGAGACGCTGCTCACCACGGGCCAGGTGCATATCGCGGGCGAGATCTCGACCACCGCCGGGGATGTCGACGTCTAGGCCCATGTCGCCCAGCCGGAGCTTGAGGCGCTGCGCACCGAAGCATCCGGCTGGCCAGCGACAACGTAAAGCTGCTGGTCAACCGTTCCTGAGCAGTGAGCGGGAGTGAGCCCACGCACTGGCACGCCCCGAACGGTCTTGGGCGCACTGGTCCCCGGCGTACTCGACCCCGGAGCGGCGACACGGATCCTGTCCGTGGTCCGATCCCGGGAGGCCAGTTCCCTGCGCGACCTGGCCTGTGGGCTCGGCCAGAGGCGACGGGGAGGCCCTGAACCATCACTCCGGTGGAGCAGGGGCCCCGCACACTGGCGCCGAACCCGGCGTCCCAGATCGCGACTTCACGCTACCCCGCCCCACACGGGGCACCACAACCCCAGTAGTCGACCATCACCCGAACGAGCTAAAACGATCTCAGCGCGCTCCTCAGCCAGCAGCTGTCAACCCCACCGGCCGGTTCGAGATCGGCCCCATGGGCGATGCCGGACTGACCGGCCGCAAGATCATCGTGGATACGTACACGGGCGTGGCCCGGCACGGCGGCGGTGCGTTCTCCGGCAAGGACCCGTCCAAGGTCGACCGCAGCGCCGCGTACGCCATGCGCTGGGTCGCCAAGAACGTGGTGGCCGCGGGGCTCGCGGACCGCTGCGAGGTGCAGGTCGCGTACGCCATCGGCAAGGCCGAGCCGGTCAGCCTGTTCGTCGAGACCTTCGGCACCGCCCGGGTGGCCGTGCGGCGGGTCGCCGACGCCATCAGCGAGGTGTTCGACCTCAAGCCCGCGGCCATCATCCGCGACCTGGACCTGCTGCGCCCCGGCTACGCCAGGACCGCCGCGTACGGCCACTTCGGCCGCCCGGAGTTCACCTGGGAGCGCACGGACCGGGCGGCCAAGCTGCGGGCGGCCGCCGGCCTGTGAGGCACCGCCCTGGGCCCGGGATGACTCAGGTCCGGGCGGGGTCAGGGGTGACGGTCAGGACGATCTTTCCGGTGGTTCGGCCGGTCTCGCCCAACTCGTGTGCTCGAGCCGCCTGTTCGAGGGGGAATACCGCGTCGACGATCACTCGTAGGCGGCCGTCTTCGATCAGGTCGCTGATCTCTCGCAACCCCTGCTGGTCGGGTTCGACGAGCATGAAGACCGCTCGCACCCCGGCCTCCTCGGCCTGCCGGGCGGGGAAGGTGTCGTCGAACGGCAGAATCGAGACGAGGGTGCCCCCTCGGCGCAGGGTGCGCAGGGAGCGTGCCCAGGTGGGTCCGCCGATGCTGTCGAGGACGACATCGACGTCGCGGACGGTGTCGGCGACGTCCTGGGTGCGGTAGTCGATGAGCTCGTCGGCGCCGAGTGTCCGCAGCAGGTCGTGCTTTGCCGCGCCGGCGGTGGCGATGACGTACGCGCCGCGGGCCTTGGCGATCTGCACGGCCAGGTGACCGACACCGCCCGCCGCGGCATGGACCAGGACACGCTGCCCGGGCCGCATATGAGCGGTGTCGACCAGGGCCTGCCACGCGGTGAGCGCGGCCAGCGGCAGGGCGCCGGCCTGGAGGTGGTCGAGGCCGCGTGGGCGCGGGGCGAAGTGGCGGGCCGGTGCGGTGACGTACTCGGCGTACGCGCCCGCCGGGTGCGGGAAGCGCGGCATCCCGAACACCTCGTCGCCGGGCCGGAAGAGCGTCACGCCCGCGCCGGCGGACTCGACGACTCCGGCCACGTCGAAGCCGAGGGTGAAGGGAGGCGTCGCTCCGTCCGCGAACACGCCGCGCTCGCGGGTCTTCCAGTCGGCGGGGTTCACGCCCGCCGTGTGCACCCGGACCAGGATCTCGCCCCGGCCCGGTTCCGGCCGCTTCGTTTCGATGACCTTCAGGACGTCGGGGCCCCCGGCCCTGTCCTGGGATACGGCACGCATGGTCGAAGGTGCGGCAATGGGCTTGGACATGGAGGTGTTCCTTCTCCGGGAGGTGCATGGGGTTCCGGTGCCGGTGGTTACCGGGCACGGCCCAAGGCTGCTCGGTCGGCACAGCCCCTGGTGGTGGCGAGATGGCCAGGTTCTGAAAGGATCCGGCCATGCACCGTGTTGGCATTCTGGCCTTGGACGGCGTCGTCCCCTTCGAGCTCGGCATCCCCGCCCGCATCTTCAACGCCGCCCGCGACGCCGACGGCAACCCGCTCTACTCCGTGGCCACATGCAGCCTGGACGGCGGCCCCGTGCGGGCCGAAGCCGACTACGACCTCGCCGTCTCCCACGACGCCTCCCTGCTGGCCACCGTCGACACCGTCGTCGTCCCGCCCTCCCACCAGCTGGGTGCGATACGGGAAGAAGGCCGCCTGCCCGGCCCGCTGCGCCACGCCCTGGCCGCCATCCGCCCCGGCACGAGGATCGTCGCGATCTGCACCGGCACCTACGTCCTGGCCGCCGCCGGCCTCCTCGACGGTCGTCCCGCCACCACGCACTGGCGCGAAGCCGAACGGCTCCAGCGGATGTTCACCACCACCCGCATCGACCCCGATGTCCTGTACGTCGACGACGGCGACGTCCTCACCTCCGCCGGAGTCGCCGCGGGCATCGACCTGTGTCTGCACATCGTCCGCCTCGATCATGGCAGCCACGTCGCCAACGAGGTCGCCCGCTCCTGCGTCGTACCGCCCTGGCGCGACGGCGGCCAGGCCCAGTACATCCAACGCCCCGTCCCCGATCCATCCACCGGCAGCACCGCGGCCACCAGGGCGTGGGCCATGCGGCACCTGGCCGAACCGCTCACCCTGTCCGACCTCGCCGCCCACGCCAACATGAGTGTGCGCACCTTCAGCCGCCGCTTCCGCGACGAAGCCGGCAGCACCCCCGGCCAGTGGCTCACCCGGCAACGCGTCGACCTCGCACGGCACTTCCTGGAGACCACCGACTGGCCGATCGACCTGGTCGCCCACCGGGCCGGATTCGGCACCGGCACCTCCCTGCGGCAACACCTCCACACCGCCATCGGTGTCAGTCCCCAGGCATACCGCCGCACCTTCCGCCCTCAGCAGACGGCCGCGCTCTGATGGCAGGGGCGTACCTGCCGGATGGCGGTGGCCGTACGGGAGCGGGCGGCCCGCCCAACGATCACCCGCGGAGGGATTCCGATGGCCGGGAGCGGCACGGTGGCGCCTCGGCCGCCGGATCTCCGGCGGCCCGGAGGGCGCGGTCCCCGATCACGCGCAGATGGGCCAGCAGCTCCGGGGGCTCATGCACCTGGAACTCACAGCCCAGCATGAGCAGCCGGGACGCCAGCCACTCCAACGTATCGGCGCGTCCGTGCAGCTCACAGCTGTTCTCGTCGATCGGCCGCAGCTCGCCGGGCGCGGCGCCCAGCCGCTCGGCCGCCTGAGCGGCCGGAAGACACAGCGTGGCCCGCACCTCGTAGGTGGGCGCGAGGGAATACATCCGGCGGGTGACGAAGGCGGCCGCGTCCTTCTCGGGCAGCTCGCGGGGCGGGACGCGTACGCCGGTGGGCTGAAGGCGGGACATCCGGTCGACGCGGAAGATCCGCCAGTCGTCGCGCTCGGTGTCGTACGCCAGCAGATACCAGCGGCGCCCCGCCAGCACCAGCCGGTGCGGCTCGACCAGCCGCCGGGTCCGGCTGCCGTCCCCCGACTCGTAGCCGAACCGCAGCCGTTCATGGCCGGCCACGGCCGCGGCGGCCACCGCGAGCTCATGCGGGTCGACGGGCGTGGTGCTCTCGGTGAACAGCGACTCCGTGGCGGCCCGGAAGGCCCCGACCCGGTGCCGCAGCCGGGACGGCAACACCTGCTCCAGCTTGGCCAGGGCGCGCAGGGACGCCTGCTCGATACCGCTTACCGGCTTGCCGACCGCCGTACTGAGCGCGACCGCGATGGCCACAGCTTCCTCGTCGTCGAGCAGCAGCGGCGGCATGGCCTTGCCCGCGGCGAGCCGGTACCCCCCGGCGGCCCCCATGCTCGCCTCGACCGGATATCCCAGCTCGCGCAGTCGGTCGACGTCCCGCCGGACCGTACGAGGGCTGACGCCCAGACGGTCGGCGAGCTCGCTGCCGGGCCATTCTCGCGGGGTCTGCAACAGGGACAGCAATGACAACAACCGGCCCGAAGGAGTACTCATGACGCCCATGATGCCGCGTGATCTAGGCCAGGATCCGACCTAGATGGGACCTACTGTCGCTCACGACCGCACACCAGCGTCTTGAGGATGGAAACCAGCCGCCATGAGCAATGAACCACGCCCCTTCCACATCGACATCCCCCAGTCCGATGTAGCCGACCTCCACGACCGCCTGGCCAACACCCGCTGGCCCAGCCAGCTCTCCGGCGAGGGCTGGAGGCGTGGCGTGCCCCTGGCCCACCTCAAGGAGCTGGCCGGCTACTGGCAGGGAGGCTACGACTGGCGCCGGCACGAGGCGCGGCTGAATGAGTTCCCCCAGTTCATGACCGAGATCGACGGACAGGACATCCACTTCCTGCACGTACGCTCACCCGAACCCGACGCCCTGCCGCTGATCCTCAACCACGGCTGGCCGAACTCCTTCATCGAGTTCACCGACCTCATCGGCCGCCTCACCGACCCCCGCGCACACGGCGGCGACCCGTCCCACGCCTTCCACGTCGTCGTCCCGTCCCCGCCCGGCTACGGCTTCTCCGCACCGCCGCGCGAAACCGGCTGGACCGTCGCCCGGGTGGCGGGGCTCTGGGTGCAGCTGATGCAGCGCCTCGGCTACGACCACTACGGCGTCCAGGGCGGTGACCTCGGCGCGTACATCGCCCCGGAAGTGGCCAAGGCGGCACCCGACCACGTCGTCGGCGTCTACATCATCGCCGGCCTCGGCTTCCCCACCGAAGCCGACCTCCCCGAGCTGACCGACGACGAACGCGCGGTCTTCGAACAGCTCCAGCAGGCCGACTGGATGAACGGCGTCCCCCACCACGCCCTGCTGCGCGCCGCCCCGCAGACCTTCGCGTACGGCTGGCACGACTCCCCCGTCGCCGCGCTGGCCTGGATGACCCAGAAGTTCAAGGAGTTCACCGTCGCCGACAAACTCCCCGAGGAGCTGATCGACCGCGACCTGATCCTCACCAACACAACCCTCTACTGGCTCACCGACACCTTCGGCTCCTCCTCCTGGCCCATGTACGACAGCACGGGCTTCGGCTGGCCGGAGGGCCAGAAGGCCGTGCCCACCGGCGTCTACAGCGGGGCTCCCGGCATCCGGCGGCTCGCCGAGCGCCACAACACCATCGTCCACTGGCCCACCGACAACCCGGGCGGCCACCACTTCGTGGCCATGGAGCGACCGGACGACGTGGCCGCCGATATGCGCGCCTTCTTCGCCAAGGTCCGCTGACCCGGAACTCCGCTGATCCGGAACATCTCTCATCCGGAATACCTCAAACGATGTACGCACGTCTCATCAGCGGTCACGAGGTTCGCGGCCGAAACGGAACCGAGACTGGCAGCAGCACGGCGAACCGATCACCAGCTCAGCCAGGACGGGCACATGACGAGGCAGCACCCGGGCGGGCAATCCGCCACTTCCCGACTCAACGCCCTGGTCAGGGCCCTCGCCGGCGGCCTGGTCATGGCCGGCGCGCTGGGCGTCGGCACGGCGGCGGGCTCGGCCGCCGCGGAGAGGGTCGGCCTCACCGGGACGGCGGCCCGGCTGGTCCCGGCCGTTCTGGTCAGCGCGCTGGCCATCGTCCCCGTAACTCTCGCGGTACGGCGGCGCGGCGCATCGCTCAAGGCCCTGGGCCTCGGCGGTGCCCGGGCCGGCCTGCGGGCGTTTCTCACCGGTGTGGGCGTGACGGCGGCGTCGGCGGTGCTCGTCCTCGGCGCCGGGACGGCCGGGGGCCTGCTGCGCTGGTCGCGCCCGGACCCGTTGCCCCTTGTCGGCTTCCTCATAACCAATGCGGTGATCGCGCTTCTACTCGAAGCCCTGCCCGAAGAGACCACGCTGCGCGGCTACGCCTGGACCGCCCTGCGCGAACGGTTCGGCGGCACCGCCTCGGCGCTCGGCACGACGGCCGTCTTCCTGCTCGTGCCGGGTGCGTCGACCGTGGCCTACGCGGCCACCGCGCGCCTGACCGGCGCCGAGCCCGCGCCCATCGGCATCGTGCCACCGGGACAGGACACGGCCTCCTATCTGATCCTGCTCCCCATCTTCGGGCTGACCCTCGTCGCGGCCCGGACGGCCGTCGGCCAGGCCCCGCTCTGGGCCGCCATCGGCACCCACCTGACCTTTCTCACCGTCAACCGCGTCGCGTTGGAGGGCGACCGGCGCGACGCGGGCTGGTCGGCGACCCAGACGACCCCCGACGCGGTACTGCTCGTACCCGCCTATCTGCTGGTGGCAGCGGTCGTGTTCATGCTGTGCCGCCGCATGGGCGCGTTTGGGCGGCCCAGGACTTACGGCACACGCAACGGGCACCCCGTACCAACCCGCGCGTCGAGGTCCGCCCGCAGGGCCGCGAGCTCGGCCATCCTCGTGTCGATCACCCGGATCTTCTCCTCGAACAACGCGGACAACGCCTCGGCGGAGTCCGGGGCATCGCGCAGTTCCTCGAAGCTCCGCCCGATCTCGGCCAGCGAGAAGCCGAGCGTTTGCGCGGTACGGACGTAATGCAGCCAGGTCACGGTCTCCGGTGAGAAGTCGCGATAGCCGTTGGGCAGACGCCGCCCGCTGACGAGGCCGATCTTCTCGTAGAAGCGAATGGTGTCCTTGCTCAGCCCCGCTTGCGCGGCCAGCTCCCCGATACGCATGGCTCTCCGCCCGGTTGTGGACTTGACCTTGGAGCGTACTCCACTGTTTAGCGTGAGGCCGCGGCTGCACATCGCCCCCGAGATCAGCAGGAGCCTCACCATGAACCGTCTCTTCGCCCCTTCCCGTCACACCTATCTCCGCGCAGTACGCGCAAGCGCCTGGTACGACCTCCTCGTCACGGCGGGCTTCGCGACGCCGTGGACCTATGCGCTGATCCACGACGCCCTGAACTCGCTGGGCGACGCCCTCGGGCTCGGCGTCCTGCCCGCCGTCGACCCCATGCAGACCCTCTACGCGAATCTGATGGGCTCGGTCGTGGTCGTCTGGGCGCTGCTCCGTATCGTCAAGCCCCTGCCGGTCCACGGGCTGTTCGACGGTGTCGCGCGCACGCTGTTCTCCATGTGGCTCGCGTACGCGCTGGCCCAGGGTGCCACGCGGGTCCTGTGGGCCTTCTTGGTGGTGGAGGTGGCGTGGGGTGTCGTTCAACTTCTGCCGTGGTGGCGAACCCAGCGCGCCAACCTCCTGGATGGTCCCGTAGGCCCCTCCGCCATGCATCCCCTCGGCGCCGAGGGTCGGTGAGCCCCGTGGCGATCAGCGGCTGCGCCCCTCTTGCGTCAGCCCCTCGTATGCCTCGCACAGATCCGGCGCCTCGAACAGTCTCCTTACCTCAACGGCCTCGACGGCCTCGAGCGCCCGCCCGATCCAACTCGTCGGCTGTCGTCTTCAGGCCGCACGCCTTTCGCCGCTCCGCGAAGCTGCGCCGCCTACCTGCCATGTCCGTACTCCGTCCGGGTGCCGTCTCGGCCGCATGCATGGTGTGCTCTTCGGGCCGGTGGCCCAAGTGGATCCCGTAATTCTTGGTCAAGGCCCGGAGCCCGCCGCAAGCGCGACGTCGATGCCGACGGCGAGAGCGGTCGCGGACATGACGGGGTGTGCTTCGCTTCGCTACGCGTTGGCTTCGCTGCGTTCGCTTGTGCCTGTCGGACGGCATGGTCCTAACGCCGCGTCGGGCATCGTCTCGCGCCTTCGGCGCACAGCGGCCAACAGCGGGAAGGAGCGGGGGCGCCGGGGGGCTTCGTCGCCGTCCAGCCCAAGGGGTCCGGTTCGGGCCCTCCACCCACCTGCTCTTAAAAAACTGCTTGCTCTGCATCAAGTACTGCATCAAGTGTTTTTCTGAGAGCAGGTGGGAGGAGAGGCGATCCCGTCCCCCGGTGCCCGCCCATCCGTCGTGCTCGCGCACCCAGTTGAGCGCACCGCTGGTCCCCTCGATCGGCCACCGCGCGGCAGCAGCTGCGGCGGAGCGCAGCGGAGCCTCTTTGAGCTCAACCACCCACCGGGCCGAGGAACCAGAACAACGGGTCGGCCGCCCCCTTCCCCCCTCCTGCTGGCGCTTTGGACCCGGAGGGTCCGAGACGAAACCCGCACCCGCCCGAACCGAATGCCGCGAGACGGCGCACAGGCACAAGCGAAGCGCAGCGAAGCCAACGCGCAGCGAAGCGGAGCACACCCCCACCCACGAGGCCGACGACGAGTCACCGCGCATATCCGGCCGCAGGCAGGTGCGGTAGACACATCTCCGTGGACCAGGGAATAGCGGCACTGCTCGGTGCATCGATCGGCGTGGCAGGCACCGTCCTCGCATCGGCGATCACTGGTTGGTCGACACGTCAGCAGGTACGCGCACAGGCCAGGGCCGAGCACGCTCACTGGCGCAGGCAGGTGCGCCGGGATGCGTCAGGGGTGCCAGTACAGCGTGGGGGCAGGGTGGTTGACGAAGCCGAGCTCGCGGTAAAGCGGCTCACCCTCGGCGGAGGCACGCAGATCCACCCGGGCGACCCCACGTTCCCGGAACCAGTCGAGCAGGCCCCGCATGATCGCGCGGCTGTGGCCGCGCCGCCGGTATGCCGGATCGGTGACCACGCCGATCACCTGCCCGATCCGGCCGTTCCGCAGGCGGGGGCCGGGCAGCCGCTGCTCGATGGTGCCGATGCCGCAGGCGGCAAGGCCCTGATCGCCGTCCACGACGAGGATCCGTACGGCGTCGGCTGTCAGCTGATCCTTGAGGGCCTCGGCAAGGGCGTCCCGCCAGTCGTCGTCTCCTGAGGAGGGGTTGAAGAATTCACCGCCGAGGTCTTCGAACAGCAACTGTCGCAGGCGTACGAGCTCCGCGATGTCATCCTCTGTCGCCTGCCGTACGTCGGTGTGGTGTCCGGCGTCGTGTCCCATACCGACCAGACTGCCGTCATGGCCTGATACACCTCAACACTTATGGCGAGGACGCCGCGAACCCGGCCGAGGGGTCGACCGGAGCGGGTGCCCCCGCATCGTCGCTGTCAGTCCCTCATGTCATCCTCGGATCGTGACCAATCCGCAGACAGCCGAGGACCGGCGCGACGACGAGGTACGCCCTACCCCAGGGCCGACCACCCCTGCCGAGTGGGACGAGCTGATCGCCGACTGGGACGAGATGCGTCACGGCTACTACCTCGGCGACGCGCAGGCCACGGTGCTGAAGTGCGCGAAGAATCTCGAGGCGAGCGTGGCGGCCGGCGGGGCCGGGCCGGAGACGGCGCTGTGGACGCTGGGGCTGGTGTTGATCGGGCCCTATGTGATCTACGCCCGCCCGGACGCGGCGGCCGAGGCCCGGGTGATGGAGGCGATGGGCGCGGTCGAGCGGGCTCTCGGGCAGGCGTCCTGTGAGCATGAGGAGCATCCTTGTGACGATGCGCCGTTCGATGAGGAGCTGGACAACTTCCGCTACGTCCTGGAGATGCTGGCCCATCCGGAGCGGGACGCCGACCACGAGGCGGCCCTGGCCGACGAGGAGAACTGGCCCGACGAGGAGGGGGCACAGTCCTGGTACGAGGGCCGGATGACGCGGGAGATATGGACCTGCCCGCGGAATCTGGCCGGGTTCGCCGGCGCCTTTCCCGGCTGAGGTCGGATGCCCCGCGGCCCTTCTCGTCCGCGGCCAAGGCGGCGAGCCCCGCGTCCAGCGCGGGCGGCCGCGTCGAGCGCCGGCGGGCCGATCAGCCACAGCGCCTGTCACCGCGTACGACCTCGCGTGCGCTCCCGGTGTCCCCTGACGTCGGGGCGTCCGATGTGGCCCGCCGGGCGCTGGGACTCGCCGAGCCAGATCTGCGGGACGTGACTTAGGACCGCCTCGACCACCGGCCCCTGGTTGGGGGCGGTGAGCACGATGCGGTGGCGTACGCGCGGCAGGCCGGGGTGGAGCGGTTCCTCGTCGCGGACCAGGCCCCACAGGATCGGGTCGTCCGGGTCGATGGGGCCGTTGGGGTAGAGCTCCAGGGAGTAAATCTTCCCGTTGCGCCCGAATTCGCTCCAGTAGAGGGCGACTCCGACCAGGCCGCGCCAGGGGATGACGTTCCGGAGGTCTCCCTTTTCGAGCCACAGGCCCGTGTGGTCGATGAGGATCCTGCTGCGGCGGTTCGCCCAGAAGGGGACGAAGAGGATGACCCCGAGAACGCCGAGGGCCACCGCGAACCCGAGTCCCACGAACCCGGTGACGGTGGCCTCCCCCTTCTGCTTTCCCATGGCGACCAGCACGATGCCGAAGATGCCGACAGCGCCGATGACCATGAGGACGATGGAGCAGGGGAGCCCGGTCATGGCGCTGCGGCGGCCGACGCGTATGACCGTGGCGTTCGACGCGGGGGAGGGCATGTTCGGCGACGACATGGCGCGTGAGCTTAGTTGGCCCCGGTGTGGTGCGGTCAGTCAGATGGGCAGGGCTCCCTTGAATCGGGAGTTGGGCAGGTCGGGGTGGGTGGTGGCGAGCCAGCCGTGGCCGTGGGTCTCGTCCGCGGACATGGGGCCGGGTTGGACGGAGAGGTTGTCGGCCGCCGTGCCCGCGTCGGGCACGCCCTTGGCGTATTTCTCGTCCTCAATCCCGTCTTTCGCGTCTTGGATGAAGCTCATCTCGAACGGAAGCGGCTTGCCCCGGAACTCCGGGTAGTCATAGGTGCCGTAGCTCCGCACCCTGCGGCCGTCGCGCGCGACGTACCAGACCGAGCCGGAATGGTAGGGGTCGATGACGTAGAAGTGGGCCTCCCCGCATCGCTCGCTGAGCTTGTCGGCCAGGAGGAATCCGTCGCATTCGTCCACGAATGAATTGCCCCACACCAAGCGCCAGTTCCGGATCGGCAGGTCCTTGAAATACCAGCTCTCGAACTCCGGGGTGATGAAGACCCGGTAGGCCCTCTGCTTCTGCCCCTGGGAATCCTGGAAATCCATGGCGTCGTCGGCTCGGGTGGTGGCGTCCACGCCCAGCACGGTGGTGACCGGCCGGAGGTCGTGCAGACCGAGGGCGGATACGGCGTCGTCGAGCCGGTCCGCCGGGAAGGCCAGCCAGCGGCCGGCGTCCAGGGGGAGACTCACCGGGAGTTCGTCGAGGAGCTTGATCCGTACGAGGCGTTCCACGGCACGCCGGTCGGCATCGTCGAGCACCTGCGCACCGCCCAGGTCGACCAGCGTCTCCAGGGCCTTGCCGCGCAGCCGCCCGGGGCCATGGCGCCGGATCTCCCGGAGGCGTGGCAGCGCCTGGTCACCCAGCCGCTTCAAGACGGACTCGGCGCTGAATCTCGGGCTTCCCCGTCGCGTGTCGCGGACATACGGCAGGAGGGGGTCGATGCTCTGCGCTCCGAGCGCGACCAGGCCGTCCTCCGCGGCCCTGCGAACGGTGCGGTCGTTGTCCGAGAGATCCCGCATGAGGGCGTCAATGGCTTCTGGCATGGGGCTTAGCCTAGGCCGGGAAAAGGATCACCTACGGGAGGGGTTTCGATGACGGGGGACGGCGCGGCAGCGTCCTGTTACATCCTGGAGCGGCAGTTCTCCACCCAGTTGGACTGGACGACGTTCTTCGTCTACAACCGGCGTGATCACATCCGGCTTCTGCTCACCGAGTTGTTCTTCGACGCCGAGGATTCGGACCGCGTGGAGAGCACCCGGATCGACCATGTGGACAACGGCGAGACGAGCGATCTGTGGGTGATCGAGGGCGGGCGCCTCATCTGCCACGTCGATCTGCGTCCCCTCATCGACGTCCCCGACGGCTTCGATCCCGAGAGCGACGAAGGGCGGATCGACTGGCGGACCTTCGACGCCGCCGTCCCCGCCGACCTGCGGGGGCCGCTGCTGGGCAGGGGTGAGGAGTTGCGGCTGCTGGACGCCGACCAGGACTTCGCGGCCACCACCAGCGACCTTCCGACGCTCTACCCGGGCCGCCGGCTCGTCTACGGCATGAACCTGTGGATGAACGGGGAGCTCTCCGACGAGCCCGCCGCGTACTTCACGGACCCGGACCCCAGTTGACGGCTCAGCCGGACCCCAGCTGAGGGCTCAGGCCGACCCCGGTTGAGGGCTCAGACCGCCGCGGCCACGCAGGCCGCGAGGAACACCACCTGAAGGAACGTCCGCGGGACCAGTGGTGTGACCGGCTTTCCGCCCAGCGTGAGCCCGGACCGGGCGGCGTGGACGTTGGCGGGGAACATCGCCAGCAGCAGGACGGTGAGGGCGACCGCTGCCCAGGAGCGGGTGGCGGGGAGCAGCAGCCCGCCCGCTCCGGCCAGTTCGAGTACGCCGGTCGCCGTCACGAGCAGGTCCGCCCGGGGCAGCGCGGGCGGGACCATGGCGATCATCTCGGCTCGGCGGCCCGTGAAGTGGGCAACGCCGGTGAGCGTGAACATCAGGGCCAGCGCGACACACAGCGCGGGCTGCCAGCCGTCCAGGGCGGAGACGCCGAGCAGTCCGGCGAGGCGGGTCAGGATCCAGCCGGCGACGAGCGCGATCAAGGGGGCCATCCGCGGGTTCATCCTTCCGGCATCAGATCTTGACATAGGAAAGATTGACCGATGACACCCATCTTGTCAATGACTAGATGCGGGTAGGGTCGACCCCATGACAGCCCACGACCCCGCGCCTCGCCCCGCCGCCAACCGCCAGGGCTACCACCACGGCGATCTGCGCCGCGCACTGCTGACCGCGGCCATCGAGGCCATCGAGGAGTCCGGCGCCGCCGCGGTGAGCCTGCGCGACCTCGCCCGGCGGGCCGGGGTCTCCCATGCCGCGCCCGCGCATCACTTCGGCGACAAGGCCGGGCTGCTGACCGCGGTGGCCGTCGAGGGGTTCGAGCTGTTCGCCGACGAGCTCAACGCCACCTGGGAGCGGACCGGCGACGTGGCCGAAGTCGGCGTCGCGTACGTGCGCTTCGGGCTGACCCACCGGGGGCACTTCGAGGTGATGTTCCAGCCCGGCCTGTGCCACGCGGACGCCGCCGACCTGGTCGCCGCCCGGGCCCGCGCGGCCGAGTCGCTGCACGGCGGCGCGGGGGTTCTGGCCGACCGCGTGGCGGACGGAGACCCGCAGATCGCCGCGTGGGCGGCCTGGTCGCTGGTCCACGGGTTCACGATGCTGCAGCTCGGCGGCGCGCTCCCGCTGCCGCCGGACGCCGAACCGGAGGGCGTGGCGCGGCAGGTCGTCAAGTTCCTCACCCTGCAGAACGCCGGTAGCGCCGGAGCGGCAGAGGTCCAGTAGGACCAGAGCGCCCCGCCGACGCAGCGCGTGACCGCGGCGGTCACATGCCGGAAACCTTGACGGCCGCTGTGCCGGGTGTCACGATTCGGGCGCCCCCCATGTTTGCGTAAACATCGCCCGTACGACATACCCCGACGGCTACTCAGACATGCAGGCTCCGCCATGCGCTGAGTCGGCCTCTCCCGAAAGAGCAAGCGATGCGCACATCCCCCGTCAGCCCCGCCAGTCCCGCCGGCCCCTCCAGAGCGCGCTTCACTCCCCGGCTGCGCGCCGCCTTCGTCGCGATCCTGGTCGCCGCGGCCACCGGCACCACCCTCGCCGGCAGCCCCGCCTCCGCCGCGCCCAGCGGAGACACCACCCAGTTCCGGGGCGTGAACTGGGCCGATCCCCGCGACAACTTCGCCGACGACCCGGTCGTGCTGTCCGGCCTGTCGACGTCCGACAGCTACGACCAGACGTACGCCAAGGCGAGCCGGATCATCTCGGGGTTCCGCGCGAACCTCGGCGCCAACACCGTTCGGCTGCCGATCAACCCGTACACGGTCAACGGCCCCTACTGGAAGTCGTACCGCGGGGTCATCGACGCGGCCTCGGACAAGGGCTTCAAGATCATCCTCTCCTACTGGGAGGGTACGGGCCCCCGCAAGGACGGCTACATCGACGACCCCGCCACCTTCTGGCCCATGTGGAACACCGTGGTCGACGCGTACAAGGACGACAAGCAGGTCTACTTCGAGCCGATGAACGAGCCCCACGGTTACACCGACACCGAGTGGGCCGACATCGCCGCGAAGTGGCTGTCCACCTACCCCTCGGTCCCGCGCAACCGGGTGTTCGTCAGCGGCGCCGGCTACAACGACCACGTCACCTCGGTCTGCGCCGACCCGCGCCTGGACGGCACGTACCTGTCGCTGCACCACTACGGGTTCTGGAAGAGCTACGCCACCTACGACGAGTGGGTGGCCGACCTCAAGGTGCGCATAGGTGACTGCGCCAACCGGACCGTCGCCGACGAGTTCGGCGCCCCGATGACCACCGGCCTCAACTACAACAAGCCGGCTCCGTCCGACAACTTCATCAACTACGTCCAGGCCGTCACGGACACCTTCCGCGAGCTCAAGATGGGCTCCGTCTACTGGCCCGGCCTGCGTACCGACGACACCTACACCCTGCAGACCCTGACCGGCGACCCCGCCCGGCCCTCGCTGACCACCACCAACCAGTCCGGCGCCGACCGGCTCGCCTGGGGCTGGGGACGCGGCAAGCCCGTCCGGCCCTGACGGCGCGCCTTCAGCAGCAAGCAGGCACGTCGGCGGCCACGTTGGCTGTCGTGCCGGGCAGCCCGGTGAGCCAGGCGCCTTGCACCCAAGCGCCCTGTACCGGACCGGCCACCGTCGACGACGAGGCGGCGGCGGGAACGATCGCTGCGCTCAGGACCAGGACGCTTCCCGCGACAGTCGCGGCGATCTTTGCTGTGATGCTCATGGGTGTCTCCCCCTTTATCAAGGGTTGTTCAGGGCTTCGCATCCAGGGTGCCGAGCGCGACCGCACCTGGCCTTGTCAGTCCGCGCAGGGATGTTGACGATTCGCGCACCCCCTTGTGGCTACGGCCCGCCTGAGGCGGGCCGTAGCCGAAGGAACGAGGCACCGCAAGGACGAGCGGCCGTCAGCCGACCAGGTGGTAGTTGCCCGCGACCACCAGGAAGAGCACCGCGGACAGCGCCACCGCGCTGTAGTGGATCCGGGCCGCCCAGCCCCACCAGCGGCGCCACCAGGCGATCACGGCGCACACCAGCACCGCGGCCGTGGTGGCCAGCGCCGCCTTCACCAGGACCGGGACCAGCTTGAGCATGGGCGAGTCGCCGAGGAAGACCGTCTGGTTGAGCGAGTTGGGGTCGGCGACCAGGAGGGCGAAGCAGGCGGTGGCCACGGTGAGCAGGACGCCGGTGGTCCAGGCGAGCAGGCGGGCCAGTTGGGCACCGGCCGGGGCGGCGGTGGCGGAGCCTCGGCGGCGGCCGATGAGGGCGCCGATGGTCCAGGCGGTGACGGACAGCAGCAGCACGCCGAGCGAGCCGATCAGGAGCTGCTGGTGCAGGACCGGGGACTCGTACCAGGGCAGCCGCTCGTACGCGACGGTCGGGTCGGAGGCGAGGAAGAGCTTGCCGTCCTTGAAGGCGAGCCGTTCCTGGCCGTCCTTCTCCTGGAAGAGGCCGTCGCCGATGCGCACCCAGTGCTGCTTGGTGACGCCCGGGTCGCGGCTGAGCGGGCCGGTGGTGGTGAGGGTGGAGTCCGGTCCCGCGGTGACCTGGACCGAGCTGGTCAGCGCGGCGGCGCGGGTGAGGTCGGAGTGGCTGGTGCGGGTGGAGCGGTAGAAGCCGGTGAACTTGCCGGTTTCGCCCATGCGGGCGGTGGCGGCGCGGCGCGGGGTGCCGAAGGTGTGGTCGGCGACCTGGTTGACGAGTTCCTGGCCGGCCCAGGAGGCGCTGCCGTCCTTGCCGTCGCCGTTGTACGCGACGTACACGCCGGTGTCCCGGTCGGGCAGCAGCGCGAGGTTGTCGTGGAAGCCGGGGATGTCACCGTCCTTGACGAGCATGCGGTGGCCGTCCCGATCACGCTGCTCAAGGATGTAGCCGATGCCGGGCAGCCGCGGGTCGTTGCCGAACTGGCGGTGCTGCATGGCCCGGGTCAGCCGCTCGCCGAGCACCCGGTGGCCGTCGAGGCTGCCGCCCGCGAGCTGGGCGAGCATCAGCCGCCCCATGTCGGTGGCGGTGGTGACGGCCGCGGCGCCGGTCGGGGTCCAGGCGCCGTACTGGCCCTCGGCGGGCACCTGCCGCTTGCCGTCGGGGCGGTAGCCGCCGGCCCGTTCGGCGGCGATGGCGGCGGGGTGCGGCTGGGCGAAGGAGGTGCGGGTCATACCGAGCGGCTGGAGGATGTGGCGGCCCACATACGCGTCGAAGCGCTCGCCCGAAGTCAGTTCGACCAGGTAGCCGGCCAGCGCCACGCCGTAGTTGTCGTAGCTGGACACCTTGCCCGGCGGGCGCACCCGCTTGGGCTGGTGTTCGGCCAGGCTGTCGCGGAGCCGTTCGGCGTCCTCGGGGTGGGCGGTGGCGCGGCCGATGATGCTGTTGTCGAACCCGGCGGTGTGCATCAGCAGGTCCCGTACGGTGACGGGCCGCCCCGGATAGCTGTCCTTGATGGTGAAGCCGGCCTTATGGCGGGTGAGATAGCGGTTGACGTCGGCCCGTGGGTCCAGCTTCTTCCGCTCGACCTGCTGGAGCACCGCCATGGCGGTGAACACCTTGGCGTCCGAGCCCATGAAGAACCCCGTACGGCGGGCGTCCACCCGGGTGTTGCGGTCGATGTCGGCCACCCCGTATCCCTTGGCCACCACCTGCCGTCCGCCGGAGACCACGACCACCGCGGCCCCGGGGATCCGGTACTCGTCCAGCTGCTTCTTGACGAGGTCGTCGACCAGGTCCTCGAGGCTGCGTGACTGCCGCGGGGAGCCGGACGGCGTGGCGGAGGCCGAGGCGGCCGTCGCCAGCACGGTCATGAGGACGGCGAGCAGCAGGGACACCGCCGCGGTAGCGCTGCGTCGAGTACTCATTTACCGGCTCCTTCGCTCACAGAGGGCTCGCGTCGTATGACCACAAGTCAACTCAAGGAGCGCGCGGAGGCCGATGGCCCTGTGTGGCGTCTTATGGGGGACCTGACTACACCCTCCGAAACGCCACCCGAGTCCAGTGCTCCCAAGGGCTCGCCACGGGCAGACTGAATGGCACACAGCGGCGGAAGGGCCGTCCCGAGGAGGGGGTTACGAAATGAGCATCATGATGGACGAGAGGACCGACGGACGACAGGTCGGCGGCAGCGGCCCCTGGCCCGTCCGTGGAGTGCGCGCCATGGGCCGCGGGCTGGCGCTGGCCGCCCTCGCCCCGTGGGAGGTGACGCTCTTCTGCCTGGTGGTGA
Source organism: Streptomyces sp. NPDC059679 (assembly GCF_042734105.1). NCBI lineage: Bacteria > Bacillati > Actinomycetota > Actinomycetes > Kitasatosporales > Streptomycetaceae > Streptomyces > Streptomyces sp. NPDC059679. The sequence goes on from NZ_JBHWES010000002.1 coordinate 539,993, forward strand.
CCGCGATCTCGCTGCTGGGTGTCGGCCTCGGGGTGCTCCTGGTGCCCGCCCTGGCGGTGGCCCTGCGGGGGACCACGGCGATCACCCGGCGGCTGGCCGGTCAGTGGTCGGGGGTCGAGATCGAGGACCCGTACCGGCCGCAGCCGGCTCCCGAGCCGGGCTTCAAGGGCTTAATGCAGCGCAACCAGTGGGTTCTGACCGACCCGGCGACCTGGCGGGACCTGGCCTGGACCCTGGTCAACCCGGTGGTCGGCCTGGTGATCGCGCTGCTGCCGCTGGCGCTGGTCGGCTATGGCGTCTTCGGCCTGATCATGCCCCTGATCTGGGAGGACATCGCCGACGCGGGTGGTAACAACTGGTACGCGATGATCAAGGTGGCCAGTGACGGCTCCGCCCTGATGGCAGCCGCCCTCGGCGTCCCCATCGCGCTGGCCGGTCTGGCCGCGGGCCCGTACCTGCTCCGGGTGCACGCCCAGTTCGCCAAGTCGCTGCTCGCCCCCACCGAGATGTCCCGCCAGGTGCGCCACCTCACCGAGACCCGCAGCGACGCCGTCAACACCTCGGCCGCCGAGCTGCGCCGTATCGAGCGCGATCTGCACGACGGCGCCCAGGCCCGGCTGGTCGCGATGGGCATGAACCTGGGCGTGGCCGAGCGGCTGCTCGCCAAGGACCCGGAGGCGGCCCGCGCCATCCTCGCCGACACCCGCCAGGCCTCCGCCACCGCCCTCAACGAGCTGCGCGACCTGGTCCGCGGCATCCACCCGCCGGTGCTCGCCGACCGCGGCCTGGCCGACGCCGTCCGCGCCCTGGGCATGGACAGCCCTCTGGAGGTCGAGGTCAACGCCGAGCTGCCGGGCCGCCCCGAGGCCCCCGTCGAGTCCGCCATGTACTTCGCGATCTCCGAGGCCCTGACCAACGCCGCCAAGCACGGCGAGGCCCAGCGGGTCACGGTCGACCTCTGGTACGAGACGGGCCGGCTGCGCGGCCAGGTCACCGACGACGGGATCGGCGGCGCGGACCCCTCCCGTGGCACGGGACTGCGCGGAATGGAGCGCCGGCTTGCTACTTTCGACGGTGTCCTTGCCGTGACCAGCCCCCAGGGCGGTCCGACGACACTGACCATGGAGCTGCCGTGCGTGTTGTCCTCGCCGAAGACCTCTTCCTCCTGAGGGACGGGTTAGTCAGGCTTCTGGAGGCATACGACTTCGAAATCGTCGCCGCTGTGGACACCGGCCCCGACCTCCTGCAGGCCCTCGTCGAGAAACGTCCGGACGTGGCAGTCGTCGATGTACGACTCCCCCCGACGTTCACCGACGAGGGCCTGCAGGCCGCTTTGGAGGCCCGCCGCCAGATCCCCGGCCTCCCGGTGCTGGTCCTGTCCCAGTATGTGGAGCAGCTGTACGCCAAAGAGCTGCTGGCCGACGGCACCGGCGGCATCGGCTATCTGCTCAAGGACCGGGTGTTCGACCCGGACGAGTTCGTCGACGCGGTCCGCCGGGTGGCCGCCGGGGGCACCGCCATGGACCCCGACGTCATCGCCCGCCTCTTCGCCAGCACCACATCCTCCGCCGCCGACCCGCTGGCCCGGCTGACCGCCCGGGAGCGCGAAGTCCTCAGCATCATGGCCGAGGGCCGGTCCAACGCCGCGATCGCCGAGCGGCTGGTCATCACCGAACGGGCCGTCATCAAGCACACGTCCAATATCTTCGCCAAGCTGGACCTGCCGGTCTCGGACGACGACAACCGGCGGGTCCTCGCCGTTCTGGCGTATATGAAGTGACTCCGTGGTGAGTTCGAGACGACGACACGCCGTGACGCCGGCGTGTGGTCGCCTCGAACTCACCCCAAACGCAAGGCGCTCACCGACGGCCGCACGGCCACCCTGTCGTCCGTGCGCAGCGCGACCGCGGCGGCGTAGCCGGGCGGGGCGGGTACATCGGCCAGTGACCAGCCGGGCGGGGTGGCGGAGTCGGGCGGGGCGAGGTGGTCGGCCAGGCCGACGTGATGGGTGCGCAGGCCGCCGGGCAGGCCGGTGCCGATGCCCTTGAGGTACGCCTCCTTACGCACCCAGCAGCTGAGGAACGCCTCCTCGTGCAGCGCCTCGGGCAGCGCCTCGATCGCCGTCCGCTCATCGGCGTGGAGCTGCCGGATCAGCCCGGCCAGCACTTTGCCGCCCCGCCGCGCGTTCCTGGCCTCGATGTCGGCGCCGACGGGCGCGTCGGCGAAGGCGTACATCGCGGCGTCCTCGGCGTGCGACAGGGAGAACCGCAGCCCGGGCTCGCCCGCCACGGCGGGGCGGCCGTGCGGCTTGTCGCAGTCCGGCATGCCGCACAGCTCGCGGATCAGCTCGACCTCGGCGGGGTCGATGCCGAGATACGCGCCGAGCAGGATGCGCAGGCCCACATGGGAGGCGACATAGCGCTCCCGCAGGGTGTCGTCGCGGAACCTGGCGGCCCGCTCGCTCTCCCGGGCGTCCAGCATCCCGGCGCGCGCGGCGGCGGCAGCGGCGGACGGCGGGATCCGCAGCAGCCATACGGCCACCTCGGCGCCGGTGGGCCGGTCCTCGGGGCGGGGCAGGGCGCGGACCGGGCCCCATCCGTTCGTCCCGTCCGCCGTGTCGACGGCGGGATGCTGGACGTCCGGGTTGCGGTACGACACGATTCCGCTCTCCCCCCGCAGCGCTGAGCCTGACTCAACATCCTTGCCCCGGGGCGGCGTTGCCGCACGGGTGCCCCCCGGTGACTTAGGACACGTTCCCCTACCGACTGGTATGGTCACCCGTCCGCACCACTACGATCAAGCACAGACCGTGCACTTTCCGTAATGGGGGTTTGCGACATGGCGACCGGATTCTCGGCGAAGGCGGCCTCGGCGCTGGCCCTCCCGGTGGCTCCGCTGTACGGCGCCTTCCTCTCGTACTTCATCTACCACCCGCCCCGCAGGCCGTACCACAAGATCCCCGCCGACCTGGGGCTGACCAGCACCGACATCACCGTGCCGCTGGGCGGCGGAGGACGTCGGCTGCATGTGTGGCTGTGCGCGGGCGACCCGGACCGGGTGGTGGTGCTCGGGCACGGTCTGGGCCTGAGCAAGTCCGCGAGCCTCGCGCACGCCAAGATGCTCCACGAGGCGGGCTATACGGTCGCGATGTTCGACCACCGCAACCACGGCAAGAGCAGCGCGGACCGGGCCTGCTGGGGCATGAGCGACCGGCACACCGACGATGTGGTCGCGGTGGTCAAGCATGTGCGCGGCATGGCGGAATACGCCTCGGCGCGGATCGCGGTCTACGGCTTCTCCATCTCCGCCTTCCCCTCCTTCTACATGCTCAGGCGGGACGGGGAGCGCCCGGTCGACGCGGTCGTATTCGACAGCGGCCCGGCGCTGGAACTGCGGCCGCTGTTCCGTAACTTCCTCGCGGCCGACGGGCTGCCGATCCCCGCCCCGCTGCGGAAGGGGCCGTCCCGGAAGGCCCTGGAGAAGGTCGCCTCGACGGCGGCGGTGGCGATGCTGCGGGTGCAGTGGCCGCCCGCGGCCACGGGGGCGTACGAGAGCACGCCGATGCTCTTTCTGGCCGGCGAGAGCGACACGATGATTCCGGCGAACGGGGTGCGGGCGCTGGCGGAGCGGTATCCGCTGGCGGAGGTGCACACGCTGCCGGACACCGAGCATCTGCAGGGCGTCAAGACCCATCCGGAGGTCTACGCGGAGACGGTCCTGGGGTTCCTGGGGCGCACGATGAAGAGGTGAAGAGGCGATGCCCGCTCGGGCATGTCTCAGGCCGGATCGACGCCGATTCGGGCACGGGAAATTGGCCTCCCCCGCCCCCGTTACGCGGGGGAGACCAAGTTCACCGGTGATGCCAACGGTGCGGAATCACCGCCTCCATGGTCTGTCACGTGGGCTTCGCGCCCCAGACCCATGGCACGAAGATGCCATACGAATTGCCGGGCCCCCGTATCCGGCGCAACCGGTGAGACGGGGGCCCGGTGGGCTCTGAAACGGTCAGGGGTTCGGGGACGGGTGGCTCGCTGTCAGCCCTCAGTCCTTGATTTCGCAGATGACGGCGCCGGAGGTGATGGAGGCGCCGACCTCGGCGGCGAGGCCCTTGATGGTGCCGGCCCGGTGGGCGTTCAGCGGCTGTTCCATCTTCATCGCTTCCAGGACCACGACCAGGTCACCCTCGGCGACCTGGTCGCCCTCGGCCACGGCGACCTTGACGATGGTGCCCTGCATCGGCGAGGCCAGCGCATCACCCGAGGCGGACGATCCCGACTTCTTGACCGCCTTGCGCTTGGGCTTCTTCGACCCGCCCCCGTCCCCGGCGGCGGGTGCGGCAGCCGCGCCCAGGAACGCGGGGAGGGAGACCTCCAGGCGTTTCCCGCCGACCTCGACGACCACGGTTTCGCGTGCGGCGGCTTCTTCCTTCTCCTCCGTGCCCGTGGGGGTGTAGGGGGTGATGGTGTTGGTGAATTCGGTTTCGATCCAGCGGGTGTGGATGGTGAAGGGGTCGCTGGTGAAGGCGGGGTCGGTGACCACGGCGCGGTGGAAGGGGATGGCGGTGGCCATGCCCTCGACCTGGAACTCCGCAAGCGCGCGGGCGGCGCGCTGCAATGCCTGGGTGCGGGTGGCGCCGGTGATGACCAGCTTGGCCAGCAGGGAGTCCCAGGCCGGGCCGATCACGCTGCCGGACTCCACGCCCGCGTCCAGCCGCACGCCGGGGCCTGACGGTGGGGTGAAGGTGGTGACGGTGCCGGGGGCGGGGAGGAAGCCTCGGCCGGGGTCCTCGCCGTTGATGCGGAACTCGAAGGAGTGGCCGCGTACCGGCGGGTCGTCGTAGCCGATCGGCTCGCCGTCGGCGATGCGGAA